>CAZYFO010000005.1:41153-46997 GCA_964646955.1 uncultured Bacteroidaceae bacterium
TTTTCAAAACTTGAAGAGAGAAGCCTTACACCATCCCATTGTCCTGTAATCAGATCGTACGGTAAGTCGGAAAACAATCTGTCAGTTCTATCACCTCTCATCACAACAGCACTGTCAGCTGTGCCTCGAGCAACAAGCCGCCCGGCTACTTTCAGCCCTGCTCCTTTATGAAAAAACAAACGTGTTCCGGCTGACAAGACCAAAGTAGCATTGGTATCTACAAAAAGGCTGTCATATATTATTATGGGCAGTTCCGCAGAAAAGACAGTATCCCTTGATATTACACTGCCACGTAAAATTCTGGCATCCTGACCATATGCCAACAGTGTAACCTTCTGGAGGACTCCGCTTTTCAGATATATAATCAATGAGTCTGAGAATTGTAATGGGTTATTGTTATTGGTCGGATCAATTGTTACAGTAGCAAATACATACATACTGTCTTTCGCATCCAGTGTCAAATCATTAAACAAGGAACCGCTTTGACCATCCACATTGATTTGGAACGGGCTATTCGCACTAGCCATAACTGCATCAAACTGCAACGGGACATCATTCCGATTGTAAATACACATTCTCATAGTTGCAGAGCCTACGGTAGAAAAGACCGTATCAAAGGAAATGGTATCCATCGAAAAAGACAATTTGTATCTGCTGTCAGTAGAATAGACATCATCATGATTGCAGCCGGCAAAAGACAATGCCAGCAGCAACAGCCACAGATATCGTCGTCTAATCATTCTCACTACATCTTTCATATGTCTTAATAACGGAAAAGCCACTGCATTAGTATTTCGAAGTCGTTTCTAATTTAAATACTGAAATTTCTTTATAGACGCGAAGATAACAATATAGGTGCAGAAGTGAGGCAATTGCTGCAGAAATGCTGCATAAGAAATTAGGTCGCAACATCCCAATAACCTATTTAACAAAAATTTAATTGCTCCAAAACGTCCATTTTTGGTACAAATCAGCAATTGGGTAAATATTTTTAAAGAGCAGAGAGTAAGGTGACAAGCGGGACATCGAAGTCCAATCTTGAGAAAATCCGTTTCAATGAACTTTATTTAACATATTTTCTTTGATATTTTTTACAATTATTATAACTTTGCATCATTAACAACAATCTATTTGATTATGAGAAGATCACTTTTATTGTTTACAGCATTGACATTGATATGTGTTGGTGCTTGGGCCTCTAAGAAAGACATCATTAAAAAGGAGAAGGGATCTATTACCTTCACCGTTGACCGTGATCTGTCAGAGCCGATGGACGCAATGAGTAAGATTTCTGGTGCGTCAGACATTATTTCCGACATTGCTGATCCAAATCACGGCTACCAAGAGAACATTCAGTTTGTGGCTTCAAGCTTTACAGACGAGATGCTTGGTAACTATGGCCGGAATCCTTTCTTCAAAGGTATGATTGATGCGTTCGCTAACCACAGGCCTGTGGCGCTGAGTCCTGATGTGGTTTGGCAGCTTATCAGCCAGGGTTTTGCCAATCATGTGAACCGCAATCCTGAAGAGATGCGCCACTTGTTTGTGGATTATGAAGGAAAGATGAATCTCGTGGTTGAAACTACGGAGGAACTGTTTAGCGGCAACCCTGACTGGTATGGAATTGTCAGTGAGTTCTCAAATCAGATCTCCCAGAATACCAAGGATGGAGTGGCTGAACTGATGGCACAGCCCTTCTCAACGACCGGACCTGATGAACTGATGGCATCACAGGTGGTGCTGATGAAAACCGTCGAGTCATATTTCCAGTATATTGTCATGTATGTTTCATGTGGTATTCCAAGTATTACCCTGACCGGAACTCCTGATGACTGGCAGTCCGTACTGGAACGTACGCACCAGTTGGAGAAGTACGGTTTGGAGTGGTGGGTCAATGATTTGGACCCTATCTTGAAGGAGTTTGTAAAGGCTTCCAAGGGTAAACCGAATGCAGATTTCTGGAAGGACATAGTAAAGAAATACCGTCCGGGTGAAGTGCGGGGTGCCGGATGTGGATTTGATGAATCGACTGAATTGGACGGATGGTTCCTGAAATTCTTCCCATATGACCAAAAAGGTCGTATGCCGGAGAAGGTCAGAATGACACATAACATGCTTCCTGAGCAAGTTTCCGTCAATTTCAAATACATAATTCTAGACGATGCCACGGGGGTAGTCGTGAGTGTGACTGACATGGAATTGCGTGCCGGAATCATGGGAATGGAGTTCGATACAGAGACATGGGCATCGACCCCAAAGATCGGCTGGTTCGTCAGGGTGAGCAAGACCGAGGAAGAAATGTTGGATGAGATCAATAAAAAGGACAAATCCGGCGACTTGGAACTTAGAGTTAACCGGGTTCCGGAGATTTTCCGGAAAGTGGGACACTTAAGAGAACTTCATCTGCATTTCATAGGGAAGGTCGATCTGCCGCAATGGCTCGAAGAAAAGAGTATTGACAGACTGATCATTGACGGTGAGCTGACTCCCGAAGAGAAGCCTTCATTAAAAGAGCGTTTCCCAAATATTATTTTCGAAGATAGAATTTTCAGATAATGATGAAGAAGTGTGTGCTTGGGCTATTTCTTTTGGGAGCTGTCGTAGCCAGTGCCCGGAATGCGAAGTATGTTGATCTGGGACTGAGTGTCCTGTGGTCTACGGAGAACAGCGGAATCAGCGATAAACTTCCGCTTGGTGAGTATCTGACCTGGACCGATGCTGTCCAGCGCTACGGAAACGGTAACGAAAAGGGGCGTCTGGCCTCAAAATCAGAATGGGATGAGCTACAAGAGTTCTGTACTTGGGAATGGACAACCATTGATGGGAATCCGGGCTATATGGTAACCAGTAAAGTCAAAGGTTTTACAGACAACAGCATATTTCTGCCAGCTGCCGGTTGGCTTCAGAATGGGAAAATTGAGCAGTCATCAACACATGCTGCATACTGGTCCGCAACAGAAGGCGTCCAGCCTAATAATTCTGCTGCTTACGGATTTAATTATAAGCGTGGACATAAGGAGTGGCATAGCGAGAACCGTTTTTCGGAGCAGTCGGTGCGTCTGGTCAGACCACTTGACAAGGATCAGATTAAAAAGATCTCCATTGAACATGAGAAACTTACAATGAGGCAGGGTACATCAGGACGTCTTGCAGTCAGCATGCAAAATGGAAAACGTAACGTGAACAGCGTGTGCACTTGGACTTCATCCGATGGAAATGTAGTTAGTGTGAGTGCCGATGGTCTGATGGTTGCCCATAATCCGGGAAAATGCACAATTACCGCGACTGCTTACGGAAATAGTGCGGTGTGCAGTGTAACAGTTACCCAGGACGAGTATACATATGTTGACCTGGGTCTTTCCGTTTTTTGGGCTACGCACAATCTTGGCGCAAGGGATTCATCGGACAACGGATATTACTATGCTTGGGCCGAGGTAGAACCAAAGGAGACCTTCTCTTGGGCGAATTACCGTTTTTGCAGCTTTGCCGGTCAGTCTAACGGGCTTGACAAGTATGTTCAGAATGGTATGGAGCACCAATATCTGCCGGCAGACAATCTTACCCGTCTTCTTCCCGAGGACGATGCAGCAACTCTTCTACTTGGCAGTGACTGGCACATTCCTACTCAGTCGGAATTCGAAGAACTTAATGAAAATTGTGACATTAGAGATACCGTAACGACTGATGGTGTAGCCGGAGCACTCATTATAAGCGCGGTGCCCGGGTATGAAGGCCGAAGCATTTTTATTCCATTCAGCGGCAAGTTTGACGGAAACGAGCCAATCGGAGTTGGCGAGGAATTCATGTTGTGGGGGGCCGACACAGAGGGCTATATTGGAGGATACAGATTCGCTGATGAGTGGAAAGCTTTAAGAACAGGCGGGTTCCGTTATGGCGTTGACCGTTTTTATGGCTTGAATATTCGTCCGGTCCGCTGTATGACCGAAGAGCAATTCTCTTCAATTGGTATTAAGGGTGATCTGACAGATATGTCTTATGGCGAGGTCAGACATGTGGATTTGACCATGGAACCGTCAGGAAAATCCATCATTCCAAATACCATAATCTGGAAATCATCGGACGAATCAGTTGCTCAGGCCATGCCTGATGGCACTATCATAGCGCTTGGCACAGGTGAGTGTACGCTGACAGCACAGTATGGTGGCAAGAGTATTATTGTTCCTGTTTCAGTGACCATATCAGTGCCTCAGCCGGTTGATTTAGGGCTGAGTGTCAAGTGGGCATCAGCAAATTTAGGCGCAGCTGTGCCGGAGGATAATGGCGGAATGTTTGCGTGGGGCGAGACTTCAGTCAAGATTTTGCCATATTCAAGAGATAATTACAAGTTCCTGGAAACAACCAATAGTGAATTTTCAAAATACTTTTTTGGCGAAAAGTACTCCGATAATAAGAATATGGACTTTAAAGAGCAACTTGATCCGGAGGACGATGCTGCCCATGTGCTGTTAGGTGGACAGTGGAGAATGCCAACCGCCACTGAATGTGATGAACTTGTAAAGAACTGCACTTGGACTGAGATTGATGACGGTAACCGAGTAGGATGGCTTGTGACCAGCCTTGTTCCCGGTTATGAAGGTAATTCCATATTTATACCTTATACTTTGTCTATGAGCAGAATAAGAATTGCAGGCTTGGATGAGTTTGCTTATTCACGTAACAGCTTTTCTTATAGTACATCAACACTTGATGTCACCATGGGAATCGGCTCGCTTGAATATTCTTCCATGCCGGCAACAAGAATTGAAGGAGGACCAATCCGTCCTGTTCTGGAACTGACTGCACAGGAGAGCACGGTCAGAGAGACAGAAATTCTTGAGAGAACAAGCAAGAATGTGGTTGGAAACGTAAAGCATGAATATATTGACCTGGGTCTGAGTGTTAAGTGGGCCACCATGAACGTGGGTGCACTGACCCCTGAAGATAATGGTAATGGATTTGCTTGGGGAGAAACCGCTCCAAAGCCTTACTATTCCTTATATAACTACTCTCTGGCATCGTTCCGTGAGGATCTTGGTTATTGGGGGTATGATAATACACCGGACCGTGTGCTTGAACTTAATCAAGACGCTGCCCATGTGAACTGGGGTGGTGACTGGAGGCTTCCTACAAAGCAAGAGTACCAGGAGTTGGAAAATAAGTGCGAGTGGACCGATACAATCCAGAATGGATTAAGGGGATTCCTTGTGACAAGCAAGATGCCTGGATATGAAGGAAGCAGCATTTTCCTGCCGTTTAAGCAGTCTTTAGAAGACAATGATTTTATTGGTACATCAAGAGATGTCGTTTATATGTCATCCAGTTCAAGTTCAAGACAATTTTCAGAGGGAGATGCTGTTGTCTTGTATCTCACTACTAATATTTGTGGCACTATTGATGAATTTAAAGAGAACTCATTTGATGAATATACAAAGATTCACATATCACAACGAAAGCCATATGAAAGTTTCTTGATCCGTCCGGTAAGATGAACCACTCAATCAGTATGTGAGAAAAATCCCCCACTTCAATTACAGAGGTGAGGATTGTTGTGTTATTATTATTTCATGATATATTGCAGAATTGAGATAAAAAACTCCCGCGACTGAGTGAGTCGCGGGAGTCATATCGATTAAAGCTTATACCTTAATTACTTTTTTGCAGCGAGAGCCTGAGCTACGTCAACGGCGCATGCTACGGAGCAACCTACCATTGGGTTGTTACCAATACCCAAGAAGCCCATCATCTCAACGTGAGCAGGAACAGAAGAAGAACCTGCAAACTGAGCGTCTGAGTGCATACGTCCCATTGTATCTGTCATACCGTAAGAAGCAGGACCTGCAGCCA
>CAZYFO010000006.1:0-42926 GCA_964646955.1 uncultured Bacteroidaceae bacterium
AAGTGAATAAGCAAACGGTTTAGGCGATTCCGGTTGTTTGAAATCTTTATCTAATAATATACTTGTACTGCTACCTGTGATTACATTTACTCTGAATTGTGTACTGTCTAAGGTATATTCACAGATATTTGACTCTTCAGTCCAGTGACAGTTTATGTCTTGGACTTGAATATCTGTCCCTATGACAGCCTCCTCCATTGTAAGCAGACGTTTTTCTGCATACTCTGTTGCTACTGCTGAAGACATTGTCAATGACGAAATAATTAATGAACAAATCGCTTTCATTACAATATGGAAAACCTATCAGTTAATTCTTGATACCTGTTTTACTCCTTTTACCTGCTGAATCTTTTTTATGAGGGTCTTGAGTGAAGAGAGATCACTTACCATAACGGTAAGATTACCCTGAAAAAGGCCGTCATTGGAGTCAATGTTGATAGAACGGAGTATGGTATCATTGTCTTTATTGATGATTGAGGATATATTCGAAACGATGCCGATATCGTCATTACCGACAATATGAAGGTTAATTCCGTATTTACTACCATACTTCCCGGACCAGCGGGCACGAACTATTCGATAAGGAAAACGCTCTTGCATGCGTCTTATGTTGGGACAATCATTTCTATGGATTTTTATTCCGCCATTCACACTTACGAAACCTATAACATCATCTCCGAAGATAGGGTGACAACAACCGGCCAATTTATAATCTATATCTCTCAGATTGCCGTCGATGACCATAATGTCATCATCAGAGTTCTTTTGTATGTTGATTTTCTGAGTTTCAGTCAGGCTAAGATCAATGTTGAAATCTTCAGCACGATGGCTTTCCGTCTCACCCTGAATAAAGCGGGACTGCATCTCCTCATAGGTCTTTAGAACATCATCGACCGTGACGTCTTCTTCACTTAATGCATGAAAGAATTGTGTCTGGGCCTTATATCCCATTTTTACGATGACTCTTGCCAATTCACTTTCGTTGATATCTATCTTTCTATTCTTGAAACGGCGTTTCAATAGTTCACGACCGACTTCGGCTTCACGATTTTCTATTTCTTTCAGTCCCTGGCGGATACGTACTCTGGCTTTGCCTGTGGCTACAATATTGAGCCAATCCAACTTTGGAGTCTGTCCGGAAGAGGTGAGTATTTCTACCGTTTCACCGCTGTGAAGAGGGTAGTTGATTTTGACGTTTCTACCTCCTAAACGTGCACCTACACACGATAATCCCAATTTGGTGTGAATAGAAAATGCAAAGTCCAGTACAGTGGCTCCTTTGGGTAACTTGTGTACGTCTCCATTAGGAGTGAATATAAAGATCTCTTCCTGATAGAAGTCCATTGCAAGATCTTTCATCAGCTCATCAGGAGAAGAGTTATGCTCTAATATTTCACGGATATTTGCAATAATCTGATCTGCCGCACCTTCACTCCTTAACCCCTTGTAAGACCAGTGAGCGGCTATACCACGCTCAGCAATCTCGTCCATCCTTTTGGTACGAATCTGAACCTCAACCCATTTGTTTTGTGGCCCATACACTGTTATATGCAGAGACTCATATCCATTGCTTTTCGGGATACTCAACCAGTCTTTAAGTCTTTTTGGATTTGGCTGATACATGTCGGTTATTATGCTGTATGCTTGCCAGCACTGTGCCTTTTCCTTATCCAAAGGGGAGTCAATAATGATACGTATGGCGAAGAGATCGTAAATCTTGTCTATCGTAGTGTTTTGAGACTTGAGCTTATTCCATACACTGGAGATGGATTTAGTTCGTCCTTTAATAGTAAATTTGAGGTTAGTAGTCTCTTCTAAACGCTTTTTTACCGGTTCAATAAAGTTCTCGATATATTCCTCCCTAGCTTTCTTTGTCTCGTTGAGTTGCCTGGCTATATCGTCATAAATCTCACGGTGCTCATATTTGACAGCCATATCCTCCAGGTCACTTTTAATTGAGTATAGTCCCAATCGGTGTGCCATAGGAGTGTATAGTAATTTACATTCGTTTGTTACTTGCAAACGATATTGTATGTCATCGGAGTGATTCAACATCTTCATAAGCACATAGCGGTCTGCAATAAGACAGATGACTACCCGTATGTCTTCAGCAAATGAGAGTAATAGTTTCCTGAAGTTTTCATCCTGTAATGAATCGTGTTTTGAATATAGATCCTTAACCCGACTCATACAATCTATAAGATGTGCCGTATCCTCACCGAACCATTTTAGAATGTCTTCTTTTGTGATTATCCCATGTTGAATCATCGGGTCCAATAGAACAGTCAACATGGACGGTTTTTTTACGCCAATCTTCTTAACTAACAAAAGAGATGTTCCCAGACTGTGTAATAATTGGGAAACATTGTGATTGTCATAGTCGTAAACACCAGATTCAATACCGCGAATGACCAAATCTCGTAGTTGTTTCCACTCCGTTACTGAGAATAGCGGTCGTGCTACAGCGGCAAGTTTGCGATATACATCGAAGAATCTCTGTAGAT
Source organism: uncultured Bacteroidaceae bacterium (assembly GCA_964646955.1). GTDB lineage: Bacteria > Bacteroidota > Bacteroidia > Bacteroidales > Bacteroidaceae > Colenecus. The sequence goes on from CAZYFO010000006.1 coordinate 2,505, forward strand.
CATTGTCTTTGAAGAAATCGGTCTTAAGAATTTTCATTGTTGTATATTTTATTCGGGCAGGTATTACTTTGATAACAACCCAGAAACTGAGATTTCTGCCAATTTAGCTTCATTTTCGGATGAAAATGTCACACGAAGATATCTGGCCTCAACAGAAGTATTAAATGTTACTTTAATATTGGAATCGGATGAGTCAATCTTATAACCGGTCTTTTTCCAGGATATATTGTCTAGAGATGTTTCTATTTGATATTCTCCTTTGAAAGTAGTTGTAAAGACCAATAATGCGGAATTCATTACTACGGTTCTTTCAGTGTCAAGAGTGAGATATATGTTCTTATCTCCGGCCTGTTTCAAAGGTTGCCAGAAGGTTGATTTGTCACCGTCAACAGCCATTCCTGCAGAATGTCCTCTCACACTAGAGCTTGAGAATGTCGGATTGTTCAATCCGAAATTCTGGGAAACAGCATCTTCCCCCTTGACATATCTCACATATTCACGTTTCTCAGTAACCTGAGACTTCCCTTCTTTAAAACGATATTCCCCTATGAATTCAAGTTCTATGTTCGCTGTCTTCAGGCCATTGCTACGAGCCTCGACAACCGTTTTACCTGCGTAATAGGACCTTATTGCGATTGCGGCCTGTCCGTCCAGGATTTTAATATCGGTATTTTTCGAGAAATTGATACTATGCCCGGTTGGGAATTCTCCCGGGCCGGACACTATAAACAATTCAACATCAGGACTGTTGCTTATATGCTTGCCCGAATTGTCACATACCGTAACCGTTAACTGTACGTCGTCAGTTCCATCGGTAGAGATACCTTTTGTCTTTGAAGCATTTAGTTTTAGCAATGCAGGATTACCTTCTGAAGGCCAGATAGGAGCAGGAATGCCCTTATATTCATTTCTATACCAATACCATTGGCGCTTTGGCAGACGGAAATAATCTACGAATCCCATTTTTGCCATGTCGTTACCGAATATACTTCCATGGTCAAAGGCGCACCAAAGTGACTGACCGCTACGCCATTCTACCCCTTTCCATCCGTCATTTCTTGCCAAATCTCCCCAGCCGGGAATATATTCTCCCGGTCTGTCAGCGGTAGTGCTGCCGTATTCAGTTACTACGCTCGGAATTCCCGGATTCTGAAAATCTTCTATGTTGGCACCATCTCCGTTATATCCTGCAACATCCCCTACCAAATCAATCCTATTGTTTCCCAATGGACGTTGTGCTCCTCCTATGGCAGCGACTCTTGTAGGATCCAATTGATGTGAGAATTCAACCATTTTTGATAAAAAGAATTTAACAGCCGGAAGGGTACTGTTATCTGAGAAGAACGGTTCGTTACACATGCTCCAAACGAAGATGGAAGGGTGGTTTCTGTTTATTTTTATCATCTCTTCCAATTGATTCAAGGCGCTTTTTTCAAAACCTGCAATGTCCTGATCCCTTACAGGATAGCCGCTAGCTGTCCAACTGCCGTCTTTTTTAGTTCCTGCGGTTGCCCAGAAAGGAGCCTCGGACCAGAAGAGGATACCTATTTCATCACAAGCCTCTGCAAATGCAGGTGAATGGGGATAGTGAGAACCGCGTATCATATCTATGCCGGCATCTTTTACCATCTGTACGTCTCTTCTTGAGGCTGCTTCAGTAACGGCATCGCCCCAACCGGCTTGATCCTGATGGACATTTGCTCCACGAAAATAGAAGTGCTCACCATTTAGGAAAAAACCACGGTCTGCCGTCCATTCAAAATATTTGAATCCGAAACTGACCTGTTCTTCATCAACGAGTGTGTTGCCCGAATACAACTGACATAAAGCAGTGTATAGGGTGGGACTTGAAGGACTCCATAGAGACGGAGAAAAAATATTATCAGTGTTGATATCAAAAGTAACATTAGTACCTGCCTCTACCTTCATTTCCTGTGAGCCGGATGAAATAGTTTTTAATTCTTTGTCCATAATGGAGACTTTGAATGTCAAATTGCGGTCCTCCTTTGAGGCATTTATGACATCACTTTTTATGTTGACGATTGACCGTGTTCCATTATTTTCCTTAAGAGTAGGAGTGGTTACGAAGTTGCCGCACCAATCTATGTGTATTGGGTTTTTCTTGACCAGCCTTACATTCCTGTATATACCTCCGCTGAAAACATGCTCTCCACCTCTAGGTGCAAGGTCTGCTTTCCAGAGATTGTTTACTCTGACAGCAATTTGGTTCTTGCCTGCCTTAGCGAATTTGCTTATGTCAATTGTAAAACCTGTATATCCACCACGGTGTGTTCCCGCCAATTGGCCGTTAAGAAATATCTCGGCTTCTTGAAATACTCCGTCAAATTCCAGCGACAGAGAAGATTCTAGATCGTTCTTTGAGAAATTGATGGTTTTTCTGTACCAACCATATCCAACATAGAAATCGGGAGAAAGGAAGTATGGGATTGAGAAAGAGTGGGGCAATCCTATCTGTTCCCACCCGGAGTCGTCATAGTTTGATAATGAAGCATCATCTATGTCCCCACGTAAGTATTTCCATTCACGGTTAATTTTCTCGATATTTCGCACGGATTGCGAAGCAGTGACATTTTGGATTAAAGTAAAAAGAATCACTACTACACCTATGTATAATCTGATTTTCATATAAAGGTTATTGAATACGTAAAGGTAGTGTAATTTTTCTTTCTTTATAAAATATCGATTCGAAGAAGTGAAAAATAGAAAAATCCGTTACCTTTGTTCGCATATTTAAACAACATTAGTCATGAAATTTGTAAAACAGTACCTATTTATTGCATCATTAGTATCACTATTGGTTTTAGAAACAGATGCAAAAACTCAAAATGTAAACACAGAAGATTCTCTTTCAGCTTCCATCCGAACAGCTCAAAGAAAAGAAGTGAATTCGACTGTCCAGAGAGATGAAACTCAGGCCTTTCAACAACGTCAACGGGTAGTTGATATTGATTATGGTAGGAATATCAACTCCGAAAATAGTTTTCAGTACAATGATTATAATCGCAATTATCGTGAATATTATGATGATGATAGTTATGATAATAGTCAGCAGACAATAGTAAGGCGTCCAAGACCGATGAGCGACGAGAACTTTTCAATACTTTGTTCGCTTATTGAGAAACAGTCTTTTGAAAGTGATAAAATAGATATTCTTCAAGCCGGAGTATTAGAAAATTATTTTACCTGCCGCCAATGTGCAATAATAGTGAAGATGCAGTCATTCCAGAGTGGTAGAAAGAGTGTTTTGTTGACGATGCGTGATCATATAGTAGATCTATGGAATATTTCCATAATTATTGACTCGTTGACTTTTCTTTCCGAGAGAGATGATGCATACAGAATTTTTGGTGTCGACAGAAGATATTGAAATTAATCTTGATTCTAGCTCAAGGATAGTCTTAAGATAAAAAAGTATGTAGAGGATAAAAAGGCTTTTTTGTTTTGGTTATCTCTATTCTGCGAAGAAAAACAGAAATGTTTTTATAAACTCTTTTGTGAGTATGATATATTGACTTATTTTTGTCAAAAATAAAACTTCTGTTGAAGTAAAATTTTCTTCTTTAGTCTTTTATTGCTTTTATTGAAACCTTATAAGCTAACCATATCTGATTTTTAATGTCAATTACAATTAAGAACTTAAATCACTATTATCCCAATGGAAAACATGCCTTGAAGGATATTAATCTTGAAATACCATCAGGAATGTTTGGTCTTTTAGGGCCTAACGGAGCAGGAAAATCAACTTTGATGAGAATTTTAGTTACTCTGATGGAGCCATCGGAGGGAGAAATATATGTATCCGGATATAACATAAGTACCCAAAGAAAGGAGGTTAGAAGTATTCTAGGTTATCTGCCGCAGGATTTCCGTTTTTTTGCTAAGTATAAAGTTCATGAGTTTCTGGATTATGCTGCTGTTTTGTCAGGCATGAATAACAACTCTATAAGAAAGAAAGCTGTCGATGAAATGTTGGAACAGGTGGGTCTGTACGAAGTTCGTGAAAGATACGCTTCAAAGTTATCCGGTGGCATGAAACGCCGTTTGGGTATCGCTCAGGCTCTAATTCACAAGCCACAGGTGCTTGTTGTTGATGAGCCTACAACCGGACTGGATCCGGAAGAGCGCATCCGTTTTAGAAATCTTTTATCACAAGCGAGTGGACAAGATACCACAATTATTTTGTCAACGCATATTGTTGGAGATATCTCCAGTTCTTGTTCGGATATGGCTTTGTTAAACAAAGGAAATATTATGTTTCGCGGTTCACCGGAAGAGATGCTTAAGCAGACTGAGGGGAAGGTCTGGCGTCTTAAGGTGACGAATGAACAATATGCAGAGATTAGTAACAAATATCCGGTAATTTCAACAATTCCTTGTGGCATGAGTTGGGATATTCAGGTTGTTGCGGATAGCCTTACCGGATATGAAGCTGTTAATTATCCTCCAAATCTGGAGCATGCGTACGTTTATTATATGGAGGGAAAATGATTATGGTTCAAGGTTTAAGAATTATATCGGCAGTTGCCAAATATGAGACCAAATTATTGGTACGTAGCTGGTTTTTTAAGATTTTCTCAATACTGTCATTGCTTGTAGCACCGATATACGGAGCTGTGTTATTGTTCGATGAAAGTCAGATTCCAAGTGCAATAAAATCAGTAGTTCCTTATTCTCTTCTCCTCATAATGAATGTAGGCCAGGCTATTGTTTCCATATTTCTTTCATCAGAATATCTGAAAAGAGACAAACAACTGGATACTTCCGAGGTATTCTATACTCGTCCTCTGAGTAATGCCGAATATCTTTTGGGTAAGATGTGGGCTACTCTAAGAGTATTTTTCGTATTGGATTTTATGATATTGGCAGTGGCATTGCTGATGAGTATGATTAAGATGGGATTCGATTTGGATTATCTGAGTTATATATGGTATTTTCTGTTGCTTTGCGTTCCAACTCTTGTCTTTATTACCGGATTGTCAACCACTTTGATTCTTATAGTTAAGAATCAGGCACTAACATTGGTTTTGCTTCTTGCTTACATAGGTGTTACACTGTTTTATATTGACGATATCTATTACTATCTGTTTGATTATATCGGTTTCAATCTGCCGATGTTAAAATCCACTATTACCGGATTCGGAAATATATCGGCACTAATAACACATAGAGCATGCTATCTTCTCTTAGGCATTGGGTTGATATTATGTAGCATTTCTCTTTTTAGAAGACTTCCTAACTCCAGATACAGTTTGTTGCCTTGGCGAATAGCTGCTTGTGTTTTTTTGTTATCCGGATTTTATTCTGGTTATCGACACGTATCCCGATATACCGGCAATGAGAAATATAGAAATGAGATTATCGCATTGAATAACCTTCATGTATATGATCCGAAGATGGAGGTCGATACATGTTTGCTTGAAGTTATACAAAATGATGATGTTCTGACGGTTACGGCATCTATGATAGTAAAACCCGTTCAAATGTCAGATAAGTTTACATTTTGTTTGAATCCCGGCTTTTCTGTCAATAGTGTTAAATCAAATGGAAAGGATATTGAATACGAACGTAACGAGCATATATTGATTTTAGATTTTGGCCGTCAAGTGGATATTAGTGAAATGATGGAGTTGAGAGTGGAGTATAGTGGAAAGGTTGATGAGCGTATATGCTATCTTGATATACCTAAAGAGATGCTCCTCGAGAATGTCAAGGTGTTGAGTTTGTTGAACGTATGCAAACAATATGCCTTTCAATCATCCAAATATGTTATGCTTACCCCTGAGTCGTATTGGTATCCACGCCCGGGTGTCAGCTATAGCGATGAGAGCCCGGATTGGCAACAGAGCTATTTCACCAACTTTAGAACTATAATTACTCCGAACAAAGGTCTGACGGCAATTTCTCAAGGACAACGTATTGTTAGTGCTGATAGCAGTTTTTTTTCGTACTCTTCAAGATATCCTTTGCAGTCTGTTTCATTGTTTATCGGAGATTATATTTCAAAATCTATTGAATTAGACAATACATTGTACAGTGTGTGGGAATTGGATGGTTATGATGATGGATTCTCTGAGTTTGATTCTATTAGAGATACCATTCCCGCTATTATCAGAGACGTAAGAACCAGATATGAATCGCAAACAGGACTGACATATCCTTTTGACCGTTTCAGTATTGTGGAAGTTCCAGCACATTTTGTTACCTATTCCAGAGCGTGGACCAAATCTCAGGAGGTATTGCAGCCCGAGATGGCATTGATACCCGAAAGAGGGTACTTTAATAGACAATTTGATTTTGTAAAACAGATGAAGCAGTACCAATTATCAAATAAATATTCTCAGAGACAGATGTCTGATAACGAGTTGCGTGCATCAATGCTGATGGGAGCTATAGGTTTCATGGAGAGTACAAGTTCGGATTTTAAATATAAAGGAGGCCGAAATGGCACGTACAGCCTAACTACTACTGCTAATCCGTATTATGTCTTCCCCTTGATGTATAATTTCAGATATAATGTCTATTCTTCCAGTTTGCCTGTGGCAAATCGTCTTATCGAAGTATTCATTCAAGACAATAGAAATACCAATGATAGTTGGCTCCGTGAAACCAATGGTATGACAGATGATGAGAAGGCTTTGCTTCTCCTGCAGAAGTACAATTTTAATGAACTGTTGTCCGATTCCAAACGTAGAGATATATTGGATAATATAATAGGTCTTAAAGCACAGTATCTATTCTCTGAGGCACAACAGAAAATGGGCGTAGATTCTTTTAAGGATTCATTGTACAATATTATTAAGGCAAATGATTTCTCAAACCTTTCTTTTGAGTATTTGATGAAACAGATGGGGGACATCTCAGGTTCTGATATTCTTTCTTCAATTAAAAAATATGGCGAAAAGATGCAGTTGGCTGAATTCTCTATAGGTATTCCGATTGTTACAAACATTGTAAATGAAAAAGAGGATATCTATCAGGCTGAAATTACGATTGACAATATTTCCGATGTCCCTGGTTATGTCAGATTGGAATTGCAGTTCTATAATGGTGGAGGCGAGTCGGTTAGTGGTGAGGAAAAACCGAAGAAATGGCTAGTAAGATTAGAACCTCATCAGGCTAAACGTATTGTATCATTGTGGAATACACCTCCAAACGAATTTTTAGTCAATACATTGATTTCTTCCAATCTGCCCGAGGTGATAAATGCAATTGCCGGGTCGACCGCAAAAGCTTCGGTCAAGACCCCTGAAGGAGAGTACGTTGTGCCTGAAGGAAAAATGTTCGCTGATAATGAGATAATAGTCGACAATGAAGATGATTCTCTTTTTGTTTTGTCAAAGCCTGCCCAGACCGGTTTACTTACCAAATGGGTTGACAGAGCCAATAAGGATGAAGAGTTTAAATATTCCGCATATTCCATGTGGAGAGCTCCCTATAAATGGACTCCTGTAACGGATGGACGCTTTTTTGGATTGTCTGTCAGGTCTGCTTACCTAATAGGTTCCGGAGACGGTTCCCAATATGCTGAGTGGCATGTCCCTGTTAAAGATGCAGGTACGTATGAAGTATACTATTTCGTGCGTAAGCCGGAAGATGTAAATAGAGGATTCGTTGTAAGACGTAACTATCAAGGAAAACGAGCTGAGCAAGCTTATAATTTTGAGATAAAACAGTTTGATGTTTCCGAGTCTACATCTCTGAATATTCAAAGAGCTGAAGACGGTTGGAATCAGTTGGGTACATTCCGTTTTGCTGCAGATACTGTTATTGTTAAACTGAATAATAAGGCGGGTTTGAATACGGTGACTGCCGATGCAGTCAAATTTGTAAAAAAATAAAAAACTAAAAGTAATATATGAAACAGTACGGAAAGATAGCACTGTTATCACTTTGTGGGATCTTTGTGCGTAGCTACTTAGCCGATGCACAAATGGTATTAACCATGGAACAGGCATTGGAGTATAGTGTGGAACATAATCCGGATTTAAAAAGTTCCAAACTAAGTATGGAGAGGTATGAGTACAATCTGATTGCTCAGAAGGCCTCTCTCAAATCCAGATTTGCCTTGAATCTGGATCCGTTTTCCTATTCTCAGGAACGTAGATTCGATGACCGTTTCTCCGAATGGTACACCAGCAAATCTCTCTCTTCTTCTGGCACATTCAGTATCTCTCAACCGATAATATGGACTGATGCCACTATTTCATTGAATGACCGTCTCTCGTGGCAGAATAGTGAATCGACCGGTTCTGGTGCAACGAACAGTAATAGAACATATAGCAATAACCTATATTTAAGCATAACACAACCCATATTTACATTCAATAAGACAAAGATGAATCTGCGTTCGATTGAACTTAATTATGAGAATGCCCAGATTAGCTATGCTCTTCAGAAGTTGAATATGGAGAAGAATATTACCAATCAGTTTTACAGTCTTTATCTTTCGCAGAAAAATCTGGAGATAAGTATATCCCAATTGGAAGATGCGGAAAAGAACTACAATATTATCAAGGATAAGGTTGATGCAGATTTTGCTACAAAAGATGAGTTGTATCAAGCTGACCTCAATTTGGCCACTGCACGTTCCAATACTGAAAACCAGAAGGTCAGTCTGGAGAACTCAAAGGATGCTTTCAAGCAGGTTCTTGGTCTTGGTTTGGATGAAGATATTTCAGTGACAACAGAAATCTTTGCCGAACCGGTATTGATAGATATGGATAAGGCCATTGAGAGTGCTTTCGCTTCACGTATGGAGTTGAGACAGCGCGAGATCTCTCGTGAACAGTTGGATCAGGATATGATACAGACCAAGGATAATGACAGTTTTAACGGCAGTGTTTCACTCTCGCTCGGTATTATGGGCGACAACAGTGATTTTGCCGATGTTTATAGTAATCCTACTAACAATCCCCGTGTATCCGTTTCTTTCAGTGTGCCCATATTCGATTGGGGTGCAAGAAAATCGCGTATCAAGGCCAAAGAGTTGGAAATAGATATGTTTGAAATAAGTGCAGAAGAAGAGCTTAAGAGTATCGAAATTAATATTCGCAGCACTTGCCGCAGTTTGGATAATCTTCTCAGACAGATATCAATTGCGGAACAGAGTCAAAAAAACGCTCAGTTGACTTATGACCTTAATGCTGAACGATATAGAAACGGAGAATTGACAGGTATGCAGATGAATCAGTTCCAGACACAATTGTCAAACAGTAAGATTTCTTATTCTCAGGCACAGATAAATTATAAGATAGAGTTGCTGAATCTAAAAATTCTCACTCTATATGACTTTGAGAAAGATGAGCCGATAGTACCTATTACATACGAGAAGAAATAATTCAGTAAAAACCCAAATTAAAACAATATAATATGAAATCAAATAATAGTCAGATTCTTTTTTTCACAACGTTATTGCTTTTGTCCGGATGTCGTAATAATTCTTCAATGAACCAGATGGAAGTAGCGTCACCTGTTTCAGTCACTGATGTTACTTACGGCTCAATCAGTAAGACCTATAACACTACAAGTACTGCTATTGCTTTCTCTGAAGCTGAGCTCAAGTCCGAAATGGCCGGACAATATCGATTACAGATCAATCCAAGAACAGGTAAACCATATAAATTGGGAGATAAGGTCAATGCCAAAGATTTGATTGTTAGAATTGAGGATAAGTCTTATGAGAATGGGATATCAATTGAGTCCAAAAAATTGAATCTTGATATTACGGAACAGGAACAGACAAAACAAAAGTCTCTATATGAAAAGGGTGGTGCCACTCTTACAGATGTTAGAAATACTGAGGTAAAGATTATCGGAGCAAGACTTGATTATGAGAATGCTCTCATAAATTTGGAGAAAATGAATATCAGAGCACCTTTTGAAGGTGTTATTGTTAATTTGCCTCATTTAGCGGACGGTTCTCAGATAGCTAGTGGTAGTTCTGTGGTGTCTATTATGGATTATCGTTCCATGCTATTGGAAATAAATCTGCCCGAGAGTGCAATAAATGAAGTGAAAGTAAGTCAAAAGGCCTATATCACACATTATACTATTCCAAACGACACAATACGTGGATTAATAACTGAATTGTCACCTGCCATTAGTGCAGAGACAAGGACTTTTAAGGGTAAATTGGTTATAGATAATAATAAACTGCTTATTCGTCCCGGAATGTTTGTAAAAGCAGATATCATAACTGATAGCCGTGATTCGACAATAGTTATTCCAAAGAACATTATACGTAATGATAGAGACAATAAATCCGTATTTATTATTGATCAGGGAATAGCAGTATTGCGTTTTATCCAGGTTGGATTGGAAGATAAATACAATATAGAGGTAATAGGTGGGCTCAATAAGGATGACCAGTTAGTGGTACGCGGTTACGAAACATTGCGCGAAGGAAGTAAAGTAAAGATTCAGAAATAATCTGTGAGGCAATGAAGAAAATAATTAATCTCGCGGTAAAGAATCCTGTAACGGTTTTGATGGCCGTTTTGGCGATTCTTCTGTTGGGAAAGATATCATATGATAAACTGAATGTCGAACTGCTTCCGAGTTTGAATAGCCCGCGACTGTTTGTTGAGATCAATGCTGGAGAGCGTCCGCCGGAAGAGATAGAGAAGCAGTTTGTAAAAAACATGGAGTCCATGATATCCCGTCAGAGTGATGTGAAGAATGTATCTTCGGTCATCAAGGTGGGAACAGCTCGTATTACTGTTGAATATGCCTGGAGAAAGGATATGGATGAGGCTTTTCTTGATCTCGAGAAGGCTATGAACAGTTTTACCCAGGACACTCGTATCAGCGAGTTGAAAATCACTCAAAATGATCCCAATACAGCTCCTGTAATACTTATTGGGCTGTCGCATAACAAGATAAGGGATATGGCCGAACTGAGAAGGATGGCAGATTCTTACGTACGAAATGAGTTAATGCGTGTTGATGGAATTGCTGATGTAACTCTTTCGGGAGATGAAATTTCCAATATGATTATAGAGACCGATCCGTATAAGTTGGAAGCTTTCAATCTGACGGTAGACAATATTGCATCCAGAATACAGGAGAGTAATCAGAGAATATCAGGCGGAAGAGTTTCTGAACTTGGACTCCAATATTTGGTTACCGGTGTCAATATGCTTACTGATGAAGGGTCATTCGGTAATATCATATTGGGATACAAAGCGACTGAAACAAGTACAGGAACGTCAGCTGCTGTCTCGAATGAATTTATTCCTGTCAGTAAGGCTCCAATTTATTTAAGGGATGTCGCAGATATCCATTTTGAAAATAAGTTACCTGAAAATATTGTACGCGTAAATGGAGAACGTAGCATAGGTATTTCCGTCTATAAAGAGATGGATTATAATACTGTTCAGGCTGTTGATGGCTTGAAGGAGAGATTGTCTCAAATAGAAAAGGCTCTGCCTGGATATGAATTCAATATTATAAGTAACCAAGCTACTTTCATTAACAATTCAATCGGAGAGGTTAAGAACAGTGCTGTGATGGGAGTAATTCTAGCTGTCCTAGTTCTTTTTGTATTTCTACGTAGGGTAGGTACCACTCTGATTGTCTCACTTTCCATACCCATTTCGATAGTTGCCACGTTCAATATGATGTACTTTGGAGGTTTGACTCTAAATATAATGACTTTGGGCGGACTGGCTCTGGGAGCCGGTATGCTTGTGGATAATGCAATTGTAGTTATTGAGAGTATTTTTAGAAATCAAGAGCGAGGATTGAGTGTGCGGGAGGCTATTTTATGCGGAACATCAGAGGTTGCCGGTGCTGTAACGGCTTCTACGCTAACAACTATTGTTGTTTTTCTTCCTATAGTATATTTACATGGAGCGACAGGTGAGTTGTTCAAGGATGAAGCCTGGACAGTTACATTCTCACTCATTTCATCTCTTTTTGTAGCCATTCTTGTAATTCCAACTCTCTATGATAAGATTTTCGGAAAGAAAAAACAGTCAAATAACGATGCCAAGTCTTTGCAGATAAAAGGATATGGTACTTTTCTTAAGAGACTTTTGAATAGAAGAGGAATGGTAATAATAGGAGCAGTCGTATTGGTTGTAGTAACATGTTTTATTGTTCCGTTTGTAGGCACTGAATTTATGCCCAAAGCAGAAGGAAATACAGTTAATCTCAGAGTGAAAATGATTGAAGGCACACGTTTGGAAAGAACATCGTCTGCTGTGGCAGGTATTGAGAAAATGATATTCAATATGACACAGGATTCCGGATGTGTGGTTTACAGTCATGTAGGTTCCGGAGCTTCATCACAGAATATGGTTTTTGAAGGAGATAATACTGCAACAATGAAGGTTGTATTATCGGATAAGTCAAAACTCTCTCCGGATGAGCTTATCTCAGAGCTGTCAGAACAAACCCGTGGAGTTGAAGGTATGGAGTTGTCGTTTTTCCAAGACGAGAATTCGTTAGGTTCGTTGATGGGAAGTGAAGGAGCCCCATTGGTTGTCGAAATAAAGGGAGAGGAACTGGATGTTCTTTCAGAATTGACCAATCGTGCAAAAACAGCAGTCGATTCTGTTGACTGTCTGTACAATGTGGTCAGTTCTGTTGAGAACGGAGCGCCTGAAATAATAATAACAGTCAATAGGGTAGTTGCCGGTATGAACAATATTAATGTCTCTTCCATCATATCCCAGATTCAACAGCATTTGGATGGAAAAGAGGCCGGTCAGATGGATTATCGTGGTGAGATGAGGGATATTATTGTTAAGGTACCCGGGATTTCGCTCTCCGACTTGAATAATCTAATTATTACAAACGGAGAAAAAAAATTCAGGCTCATCGAATTGGCAGAGATAAAGGAGAGTGTAGCTCCAAAAGAAATCTATAGACATAATCAGAATCGAATTGCCAAGATTACCGCTAACATTGATGAGAATGTCTCTTTGGATAAGGCGGCAGAGAAAGTAAGGGAAGCAGTTTCGGGGCTTGACTTGCCACCTAACTATTCGATTAATGTAACTGGAGAAGAGGAGAAAAGATCTGAATCGATACATAGTCTATTGTTGGCATTGGTTCTTTCTATTGTGTTGGTATATATGGTTATGGCTTCTCAGTTTGAATCTCTGTTGCATCCATTCACAATATTACTTACCATACCACTTGCTGTAGTAGGTGCCATATGGCTGTTCTTTATTACCGGAACAACTATCAATATAATGGGTGTCATAGGAATAGTGATGTTGGTAGGTATTGCTGTAAACAACTCAATTATTCTTGTCGACAGAATCGGTCAGATCAAAGAATCAGGTGTTGATCTGGAAGAAGCTATTGCACAAGCCGGCCAACAGCGTATTCGTCCTATTCTTATGACTAGTCTGACGACAATTCTTGCATTGGTACCAATGTCACTGGGGATTGGAGAAGGTGCGGATTTAAGCGCTCCTATGGCTATTGCTGTTATAGGAGGTTTGCTGACATCCACCCTTTTGAGTCTGGTAGTGATTCCGTGTGTGTATTACGTGTTTGAAAGCGCTAAGATGAGATTAATGAAGAAAAACAGATGAAGTCATTTATAGATAGAAAAATCACGATTTGCATGCTGTTGATATCTATCTCGTTATTGGGATATGTATCATACAAACAACTGCCGATTGAGATGTTGCCGAATGCGGAACTGCCTACATTGTATATTGTAGTCTCTTCTCAATCGGATATGAATCCTTCATACATGGAATCTCAGGTTGTGATGCCAATAGAGGGTGCAGTAACTTCAGTAGGAGGCGTTGAGAATATAGAATCTACTGTGGGGAACAGACAGAGTTCAATTAGAGTCGACTTTAGGAAACGGACAAATCTGAAACTTACAACTGTAAAACTCCAGGAAAAGATTAATTCCCTAAAATCAGATATGCCTACTGGTTTGACTGTCAATGTTCAGCAAGTGGATCTTTCCGGCGTGAGTAATCAGTTTATGTCGGTTCAGGTACGAGGCAGTGGCGGAGTGGACAGACTGCGTGCAATTGTGGATAAGAATGTAGTGCCCAAGCTGGAGAGCATTGATGGCATAGCTTCTGTTTCTGTTTATGGAGGGCGTGAGAAATCTATTGAGATCCGTTCCAATCCTGAGACATTGAGGGCAATGAATGTTACTGCTGCTCAGATAAATACTGCATTGAACCAATATAATCAGGAACGAACTTTTTTGGGATATATCAGTGAACCTGACAAGAAATATTTTGTTCATTTGGATGCCAACTATGAAGAGGTTTCGCAAATTGAAGATTTGGTCGTTGCTCCAGGTCCAATATATCTGAAAGATGTGGCTACAATTTTCTTTGACTATAAGGATGAAAGTACAATAAGCCGTGTTAATGGAAAAGATGCCATATCTGTGACTCTAATCAATGGAGCGCAGGAAAATCTTATTGAACTCTCAAAGAGGGCAGAGAAGCGCATTGAAGAGATTAATGAAGAGATGAAATCTGAAGACTTGACTCTTGTCGTTGAGTCAAATTCTGCAGATGAGATAAAGAATAATATAAATCAGATAGTAGGTCTCGGTATTTCAGGCGGACTGCTTGCAGTATTGATTCTTTGGTTCTTCTTGAGGAATATAAGGTTAGTGGTTTTTATTGCCTTATCTATCCCGGTATCCATCTTTTCGGCTTTCAATATATTCTACATGATGGGTATTACCATCAATAGCCTGACACTGATAGGTATGGCACTAGCTATAGGTATGCTGCTTGATAACAGTGTTGTGGTTTTGGAGAATATATATCGTTTGTCAGGATTGGGAGTCCCTCCCGAACAGGCAGCTGTTCAAGGGACTTTTGAGGTGAAAAAATCTATTTTTGCCGCTACTCTAACCACTATTACGGTTTTTCTTCCATTTGTCTTCTCAGACGACGCGTTGATTAAACTCTTGGGCCAGCATATTGGAGTGTCAATCATCTCAACTCTTAGTTTTTCTCTATTGGTTGCCATGACATTTGTCCCAATGGCAACAAGCATTATGCTGAAAAGGAACAAGGGAAAGAGTGTTTTTTATGAACAGATATCCATAAATCAACGTTCTATACAGATATATGCCGTACTGCTGAAATCAAGTATTCGCAAACCGGCAGTAACCATTGTGGGATCTATTGTTGTTTTGGTGGTCGCTTTGACATTTGCCATTAGTAGAAAAACTGATCAGAACCGTCAGGTTGATAGCGATAGAATAAATGTTACGGTGACAATGCCGACAGGAAGCACATTGGAAAATACAAATAAAACTTTGGAGATATTGGAAGCCAGATTAGACAGCTTACCCGAAAAGAAAGATGTTATAAGTAGAGTCCAGGAAGAGGAGGCTTCAATGACGATTGTTCTTAAGGATGACTACGTCAAGAAATACGGAAAAAATATCAGCACTATAATTGAAAATCTGAATACTCTTCTAAATATTGACAATGTGGTTGTCAGAATCTCTGCCGGATATAATAATAGAGGTTCTCAGAGTATGTCGGGACTCTCTTCACTTACTAGGTTTATGGGCATGTTGGGAGTGGGAGACAATTCGGAACGTATCGTATTCAAGGGCTCTGATTTCGAGACAATGCAATTGGTGTCTGACGATATTAGGTACTATCTGGAACAAAAGGATTTTATTAGTGGTGTTTATGCTACAAATCCGAGCCGCAGACGTGAGATACATCTTAGTTTCGATCAGGTGACACTCGCTTCGTACAATATTACTAATGCGAATATTACTGCCGGATTGAATTCGCTTAACAGATCTATGAGTACCGGTTCTAATCTAAAATTTGGTACAGATGAGTATGAGATAGTACTTGTTGAGGAGATGACGCAACAGGAAGAGGAGATGGAACAGTGGGATAAGACTGTCGATGATCTAAGGCGAGTCATGATTCCTGATGCGAATGGAGGGATGCATGAACTACAACAGATTGCAGATATCAAATATACTCGCGGAGCAGCGGAAATACAGCGTATCAACAGGGATCGTCAATTGACTGTTTATTATTCGATTAATCAAAGTAGTGAACTTCCAAAGGATGTACTGAAAGGATATCAGGATGAGGTGGATAATCTGATAGCCAATTATAATCTGCCAAACGGGATTGCGGTTGAGATTATCAGGGGAGACGATACGATGAACGAGTTCAAATTCTTGATATTAGCATCTTTGATATTGATTTTCATGATATTGGCCTCTGTCTTTGAGTCTGTTTCCACTCCGTTCGTGTTGTTGTTTTCTATTCCATTGGCAGCCATTGGCTCTTTGCTAGCTCTGATATTGTCAGGCAACAGTTTGCTAAATGCCAACACATTGACAGGATTCTTGATATTGTTGGGAGTCGTAGTCAACAACGGAATAATATTGATAGATTATACCAATATACTTAGAAAAAGAGGGTATAATCGTAACCGTGCCATTATAACCAGTGGTTTTTCTCGCTTGAGGCCGATTCTTATTACAACAATTACCACAATTGTTGCTATGTTGCCTATGGCTATGGGTGATACAGACTATGCAGGTGCCATCGGTGCCCCTTTTGCTATAACTGTAATCGGCGGTTTATCGTTCTCGACGGTTTTGACGTTGATACTTATACCAACAGTTTATATATCGATGGAGAATATGCTGCGTTGGTATCGTGGCCTGAGTAGAATGATTCATATTGTTCATGCCATATTGTACATCTTAGGAATTATTATCATTTACATGAGGGTGAATGGAATATTTATGCAACTACTTTATGTAATGTTGCTTACCGTACTTATTCCTGGAATAACCTACTTTATTCAGAACTCTATCCGCATTGCAAACAGTAAGATTGTTGATAATGAAGAGTCTATAGTAATTAAGATTAGTAACCTGGTTAAGATATACGATTGGGACAGTCTGTTTGTGCGTCAATGGAATAGTGGAATCAAAATTAGAGAAAGGCTAGGACTAGAAAAGCATTATCATCAATTGAGAGATTTTATCGGTTTGTCATGGCAGGTCGTACTCTTTATCTATATCGGTTATATGGCGATAGCATTTTTCGAAAAAAATATCTGGATACTTCTTATGTCTATTGTGACGTTTGCAGGTATCTATGGAATATGGAAGAAAATCCGTCAGTATTTAATCTTCAAATACGATGGAGAGAATAAGATTATAAGAATACTTAGTAAGTTGATGTATTGGGGCTTGCCAATATTGACAATGTTGTTTTTGAATTCCCGATTCGATAGTATCGGACTGATTGTCTTCATATCTGTTGTCTGGATGCTTGGATTGTTCATTCATAGTACATCCGACTATCTGTATGAGAATGATATTAATATTGAACGTTTGGAAGGGCGTTTTGCCGGGCTTAGGCGTACCTATTTCTTATTGGTTAAGAAGATACCTCTCATCGGTAAACGTAAGAAACCATTCAAAGCGTTACGTGGAGTTAGTTTTGAGATACATACGGGTATGTTTGGTCTTTTGGGACCTAACGGTGCAGGTAAATCCACTTTAATGCGTATCATAACCGGTATTTTGGAACAGAGCTACGGTACTGTCTGGATAAACGGCATGAATACTGTAAAGTATAGGGAGGAACTGCAGAGTTTGATAGGTTTTCTGCCTCAGGAGTTCGGTGTGTATGAATCTATGTCGGCCTGGGATTTCTTGGATTATCAAGCAATCTTAAAAGGAGTGATTGACAAGGATATTAGAAAACAGCGATTGGAGTATGTTCTTCAGGCTGTCCATATGTACGAACATAAAGATGCGGATATCAACTCATTTTCCGGCGGAATGAAACAACGTATAGGCATTGCGTTGATATTATTGAATCTGCCTAGAATTCTAGTAGTTGATGAACCGACAGCCGGACTTGATCCGCGAGAAAGAATACGTTTCCGTAATCTTTTAGTAGAATTGAGTCGTGATAGAATTGTCATATTTTCTACACATATTATCGAAGATATTGCCAGTTCATGTAATCAGGTAGCTGTGATTGATAGGGGAGCCTTAAAATATTATGGGATACCTTCTGAGATGATTCATATTGCTAAAGACAAGGTATGGCAGTTTGATATTGATACAGAAAGGTTTGAAGAATTGGATGCCAAACTCATTGCAAATCATATTCAGAATGGTGACAAGATAAGGGTGCGTTACATTTCGTCCATATCTCCATTCGAAGGAGCTGAGATGGTTGAACCAAATTTGGAAGATGCGTATTTGTGCTTATTGAAGAATATTTAAATGTTTAGATAATGAAATTTTCGAATATAATGAAGGCATATTTAAAAGTTGCCTCATACAATATGAAGATCATATTCTCCGGCAAGTTTATATGGTTTTTGATAGTCGGATTATTATTATTCGGTTTTCTTATGTTTTCGAGTGCGTACGAGGGATCACCGCTTAACGAGGGAGTGATATATTCCCAACTCATGATTCCGGCTTTGCTGCTTGTCTTTTATCCGGCAAGTTTCGGAATTCAGAATGATGCCGATAATAGAATATTGGAGATATTATTCGGTATTCCGAACTACATGTACAAGGTCTGGCTGTTTAGGCTATTTATGATTTATATTGAGGTCTATTTTATTCTAGTTGTATATGCTCTATTAGCTAGTCTTCTGTTATTTCAAACCAATCCTTTTGAAATGGCTGCACAGTTGATGGTGCCTGTAATGCTTTTCGGCAATCTGGCTTTTTTCTATTCGACAATAACCAGAAATGGCAATGCGACTGCAGTATTGATTATTCTAACCTCTATACTTCTACTGATCTTGTCAAATACGCTGTTGAGAAACAAATATTGGAGTGTTGTTATAAATCCATTTGACTTACCCGAGAATATTCATTCTTCGGTATGGGAAATAACATTGATAAAAAACCGTCTGATGATGATTATTGCGGGTATAATATTTTTAATGTCAGGTCTGTTGAACCTTCAGAAAAGAGAGAAATTTTTATAAGATCTGAATAGCTTTCCGATACTGATTTTCAGAATTTTCCTACATATTACTTGTTACACTGCTTTTTCTTGTCAAGAAATTTTTGCAGTGTTTCCGGCGTGGTCTTCCAACGGTTGTGCATCCAGACCCATTGAATAGGATTCTCCCTAATGATGGATTCGATTACATCATTATATTTCTGAGTGTTATATCGATATGTCTCAATGTCTGTCTCCTTTGTCTCAAAAGGAACCTCCGGCAACATTTTAAATGTGTATGTGTCTGTTGATTCGTTACGCACGGTGTACATTGGCACCAATGCAGCTCCTGTCTCTTGTACCAGACGAGCACATCCGATAGGTGTATAAGCATCTTTTCCGAAGAATTTTAGAAATTCTCCCCGAATGTTCATACTATCCTGATCAATCATAATGATAAGACATTTTCCCATTGATAACTCATTCATAAGTATCTCATAGCAGCGGTCTCTTGTTATGTTTTTCATACCACGAGATTCACGCATATCAATCATCAGTCTATTTATTGCCGGATTTTTTATTCTACTGCTGACTCCAAGAGTAGGATAACCGAGAATAGGGGGCATAATTGCTGAGAATTCCCATCCGGGGGTATGGACAACCATACAAAGAACACCTTTCCCGCGATTATAGGCTTTTTGAAGATTCTCTTCACCTTCAAAAGTAAAATATTTGGAGAATTGGTCTTTAGTTTTCATCTTCGAGAAAAGGGAATAGTCGGTAAGAGTTTTACCCAAACATGAAAAAAGCTTTTTACCCATATTATCATACACTTGAGGATCTGAAGAGGGGCCGAATGCAGTTTCTAGATTGGATGCGATGGCTTTGCGAGTTTTTTTGGTGAGGGAGTATACCAATACTGCTAATGAACCATGCCATTTGAGAAGCATTTTTCTATTGGCAAATCGTCCGAGACTGAACAACGAGTAAATTATGTGGTAAAGAAGAAAATCTCTTGCTGGTCTTACTACATATATCTTAAATTTAGTTGCCATTTAGGTAAATTGATGTTTGGTGAGCAAAAGTACATCAAATGGGACATTAAGCAGAAAAATTTAAGTATAAATCTCCGAATAGCATCTTGGTTCATGTAGGAGAAGGGTTTGTTCATTATTTTTTAATAAAGGACTGCCAAAATCGCAGGCTTTTGAAAGAAAATCAGTATTTTTGTCAGTCATATTGTTTATGTTGTTATGAATATTGAAGATGTACAAAAAATAAAGCAGCGATTCCAGATTGTTGGAAACTCACCGGAGTTGAATCGTGCGATTGATGTTGCCATGCAGGTTGCTCCTACAGATTTATCAGTTCTAATAACTGGAGAGAGCGGAGTTGGTAAAGATGTTTTTCCAAAAATTATCCACGATAATAGCATAAGAAAAACCAAGAAATACCTTGCTGTAAACTGTGGCGCTATTCCGGAAGGTACTATAGATTCTGAATTGTTCGGGCACGAGAAAGGCTCATTTACCGGTGCCATAAACGATAGGAATGGATACTTTGCTGAGGCAAATGGCGGTACCATATTTCTTGATGAAGTAGCTGAGTTACCTTTAGCTACTCAAGCACGTTTATTGCGCGTTTTGGAGTCCGGAGAATTTATAAAGGTAGGTTCCTCAAGGGTTGAAAAGACTGATGTACGCATAGTAGCTGCAACAAATGTTGATTTGTCCAAAGCTATAGATCACGGTAGATTTCGTGAAGACCTGTTCTATCGATTGAGTACTATTCCAATTAAGGTGCCGTCTCTATGTGAACGTGGTAATGATATACTTCTGTTATTCAGAAAGTTTGCTGTAGATTGTGCAGAGAAGTATCGCATGCCGGTAGTTCAGTTGACGGAGGAAGCAAAAGAGATGTTAGTAACCTATCACTGGCCAGGAAATATACGTCAACTTAAAAATATTACTGAACAGATTTCCATTATGGCAACTCAACGTTTAGTGACAAAAGATGTTTTGCAAGATTATCTTCCGGATAGTAGAAATAGATTACTCCCTACATTGACAGGAGGTAAGGGCCATTCGGAAAATTCATTTGAAAATGAAAGGGAAATTTTATACAAAGTCCTTTTTGATATGCGTCGTGATATTACAGATCTTAAGGCCCAAGTAAATAATATTTCGCAAAAGGCACAAGCTCAATCTGCTTCGGTTTCCATTATTACTCAAAATGAAAGTGAACCGATTATGCAGAATACTTCGAATAAGCATTTGGATGATGATATCCAAGATACTGAGGTGTATGTAGAAGAGACTCTTTCATTGGATGAGGTAGAAAAAGATATGATTAAACGAGCATTGGCAAAACATGGCGGTAAAAGAAAAAATGCGGCGGAAGATCTTAATATCTCAGAGCGAACATTGTATAGGAAGATTAAAGAATATAATTTAGGTTGACTTATTATGAAGATAGTGAGATTATTATCATGTGCGGTTGTTGCCGTTTTATTGGTTGCATGTTCCGTTTCATATAAACTAAATGGTGCTTCTATTGATTACAATGTCATCAAGACAATAACGTTGGAGTCTTTTACCAATCGTGCTGCCTATCAATGGGGGCCAATGGTTTCAATGTTCAATAACTCTCTGAGTGATATTTATGTGCGTCAGACCAAGCTTCGTCAGGTAAAACGTGATGGAGACCTAGTGCTCTCAGGTGAGATTACCTCTTATGACCAGACAAACAAATCTATATCGGCAGATGGTTATTCTGCAATGGTCCAGTTGAAGATGACCGTGAAGGTGACTTACAAGAACAATAAGAATAGTGAGGAAGGATTCGAAAGGTCGTTTTCTGCTTCTAGGGAATATGATTCCTCACAACAGCTGTCTTCAGTTCAGGAAGAATTAGTTCAACAAATGATTGATGAAATTGTTGATCAGATTTTTAATGCCACAGTCGCAAATTGGTAATGAAACAGGATAAGACAGACAGAACATTATCTCTGATAGATTCTTTCTTAAAGACACATCATGTAGGTGATGAATCCAAGGATATTGAGATAGTCTCTTCGGATTACATGAACGCATATCTGAATTCCAAGCCTGATGTGCCTGATAATCCGACTCAGTCTGTTTTGAAGTCCAAGAGTGAAGCTTTGTTGGATGCTTTCTTAGATAACTCAAACGAAAAAATCGAATTGACACCTCCCAAAAAAGATGATAACTTTTCATCTGTTGAAGAAGATGGAGAATCAAATAATTCATCAAACCGATTGAACGAACAAAGTTTTACTCAGACTTTGGCCCGAATATACTTAAAACAACATAAGTATGATAAGGCAATGGAAATAATTCGCTCACTATATTTGAATTTCCCGAATAAAAATATTTACTTTGCGGACCAAATTCGTTTTTTGGAGAAACTAATTAAGATTAATCAAAACTTAAAATAAAAAGATGTATATTTTTTTGCTTATTGTCATCGTAATATTGGCCGCAATTCTTTGCTTCATTGTTACGATTCAGAATTCAAAGGGGGGTGGACTCGCAGCAGGCTTCTCGTCTTCAAACCAGATTATGGGTGTTCGCAAGACAACCGATTTACTTGAAAAGACGACATGGACACTCATAGCAGCAATCGTTGTTTTGTGTGTATTAACTGCGTTTGTAGGTAAACCAAAAGCAGCAAGTAAAGATTCAATAATGATGGAGTCTGCTACCGAGCAACAGATGGTCAATCCAGAGACAACTCCTGTATATGAGGCTCCTGTGACTATTGAGGATATTCCTGCAGTTCCAGGTGAAGAGACTCCTGCCTCCAACTAATTGGATCTCTTAGAAAATACAAGAATGGCCTCTATTATTTAGAGGCCATTTTTTTATACAATATTAGATCGTTAAGTATAACGCCATTTTTGTTTTCATACACAAAGGATTAAATATCTTTTGTAGTTATTCAACCAATGCGGAAGCGCCCAATATGGCTGCATCGGATTCTTTAAGTGAGGAATACAGAACAATGATTTTGTTCTTCCATATTTCCATCAAATTTTCATTCATTGATCTGACCATCGAATCATGAAAGAAATCTTTTGATTTTGTCATTCCACCGAAAAGAACGATAGCTTCAGGAGAACTGAATTTTACAAAGTCCGCCAATGCATGTCCCAAAATGGTGCCTGTATAAATAAAAATCTCCTTAGCTATTTCATCTCCTTTGACTGCCGCTTCAAAGACATCTTTTGATGATATCGTTTCAAGATCAATTGAACGTAGTAAAGACTCTCTGTTGTTCTCTTTTAAAACCAGTTTTGCTGTTTTTACTACTCCAGTGGCACTTGCGTATGTTTCAAGACAACCTTTCAAACCGCAACCGCAAAGACGTCCATTAGGTACGGCACATACGTGCCCCAATTCTCCTGCGAATCCGTCGTGCCCATAGACCAGTTTTCCGTCAATAACTATACCGCTTCCAATTCCGGTTCCAAGAGTGATCATTATGAAGTTCTGGATACCACGTGCAACTCCGTACCTCATTTCACCCATTGCAGCCGCGTTTGCATCGTTTGTGATTGTAACGGGAGAGGATGTGTGTTTCTGAAGCAATTGGGCAAATTGAATTATTGAGGGTTTCCCATCTTTGTCTTTACTCCATTTTATATTTGGTGCGTATTCTATCGTCCCATTGTAATAATTTGCATTTGGAGCACCTACTCCAATACCAATGATAGAACCCTTTGAATCAGTTTCCATTATAAGATGGTTTATCGCGTTTGTGAGGTCAGAGAGATAATCTTTCAGCTCAGTCTGAAGAGATGTAATTGTACACTGAGCAACTATAGTACCTTTCGGATCTACAACACCGCATTTAGTGGATTGTCCACCTATGTCGATACCAATTCTTAGTTTATTTATCATATTCAATTCCTTTTTTCAGCTTCTGACTTTTTTGCGTAATAGGCATTGAGTTTATTTTGATAGTATTTATTCACTTTTTCCCATTCATAGTAGTGCTCGAACACCCTTCCCTTTGAATCACGATATGACTCGACAGGAAGATCCGCTTCTACTTCGTTTAACAGAGCCTTCACCAAAACCGGTCCTTTCTTGTTTTTGTAAAAGATCAATTGTAGGTTGCTACCCATGTGTACAATGTCATAGTCAACCCATTTGTCAGCAATTTTTTCAAAGTCAGATACGGACCATTCACAATCGTTAATCTCCATTAGACATAACAACGGGAAAAGAGCAGTATCATGCCCATATCTAAGATTTGCACTTGTAGAGCCGGTTTTTATTACAGCATTGGCTTTATCCAAGATGTCTTGAAGAAGAGTCGCACGGCCATAAGGGACTACGTTGTCAGTGAGAGAAGAGAATCCGGACACCGAATACCAGTACACGTTATTCATTGTGAAGTTGTCATACCATTCTTCATAAGTGAAGACATCATCCAGGTTGAAGCCCAAATCGTGGCTTTGCATGTTTGCTGCTACTTCGTATATTTGGTTGTATAGAGACGCGGAACGGTCTGTTACGGCCGCAGACATCATTCTGGGTTGTTCTATGCTTCCTTGGGCTGCACGCATGGATACAGGAACCTGCATCTGGTATTGTGTGATAAATGTTGTATCACTGAATAGAGCAGTCATTAGGCGCTCGGGGTGGGTGTGGCGAGCATTAAACTGAGAAACAGCCTCATTCCTTTCTTTGCTGTTTTTTGAACTGTTTATGAATCTGTCTTCAGTATTCATATAGTAAACGTCATAGCCGCTGTCATCATAGTCTATCGTCATCTTGGGCAGCAAACGTGAAAATTCCATCAGAGCTGACGTCATACTCGCCATAACGCGATGAGATGTAGTAGAGCGGGCTGTTATGGTAGCTTTCTCGTTGAATATAGTAGGATAGTTCTTAACCATTCGGTATGCGATTTCGCGATGTTGCCTTTTGCCTTTTGCCGTAAGATCGCCTAATCGTCCTTCAGCATCGTTTTTCATTATTTCCAGACGGTTCATCACACTCTTACCAAATTCAGTAAGAACTCCTTTGTCATTAGCCTCCTTAAGAATGTTATATGGTCCATCGTACTGTGGTGTATTAAGCAGGTAACGTGAGCCGTGTCTGCCGTAGTGACTAATGTAGAATGGCGAATAGCCTTTTGGTGCATTGGAATATTTCACTGATGGAGCTACGTATTCTTTCATACTGCCACCGAAAAAATAGAGATTGTCAGCAGTTATATTTTCTTTGGGTACTATCTCAGCATATAGACTAAGTGAAAAACAAGATAGGAAAAATGCGGAAATCAAAGTTTTGTTCATATCTAAAATCGTGAATACAGTGATTCGAAAATCGGTTAATAAACTTTTTATTTGCGAATGTAGTGAAAAGTTGTCTTAGGTCAAAGATTTCTTTTATCGCTAATATATTTTTTCTTACTTTTGTAGCTACATAAATGAAGAACGTAATTAACAAATAAAAATAAGATGAGTAACAGTAAAGAATTGATGAATAAGGCAGCGAATAACATTCGTATCCTTGCTGCTTCTATGGTCGAAAAGGCTAAATCCGGTCATCCGGGCGGTGCCATGGGAGGTGCTGATTTTATTAACGTACTTTTCTCGGAGTTCATGGAGTTTGATCCGGAAAATCCGAAGTTTGAAGGCCGTGACCGTTTCTTCCTGGATCCGGGTCATATGGCTCCAATGCTTTATTCTCAGTTATCGTTAGTTGGTAAGTTCTCAATGGAAGAACTTGCTAATCTACGTCAGTGGGGTTCAATTACTCCTGGTCATCCGGAGCGCGACATCGAACGCGGCATTGAAAATACATCGGGACCATTAGGCCAGGGACATGTATTTGCCGTAGGTGCTGCTATTGCAGAGAAGTTCCTTGCAGCGAAATTGGGAGAGGAGGTAATGAATCATACCATCTATACTTATATTTCCGATGGTGGTGTTCAGGAAGAGATTTCTCAGGGTGCTGGCCGTATTGCCGGAACTTTAGGTCTTGATAACCTGATAATGTTTTATGACTCAAATGATATCCAGTTGTCAACAGAGTGTTCAGCTGTTACATCAGAAGATACTGCTGCTAAGTATAAGGCTTGGGGCTGGCATGTAATTGAGATCAATGGAAACGATTGCGATCAGATCCGCAAGGCCCTGAACGAGGCAAAATCAGTAAAGGGTCAGCCTACACTCATCATTGGTAAGTGTGTAATGGGTAAGGGTGCTTTGAAAGCCGATGGTTCAAGCTACGAACGTAACTGCAAGACTCATGGTGCTCCATTAGGTGGTGAAGCATTTACCAACACTATCAAGAGCTTGGGCGGAAATCCGGAGACCCCATTCCAGATATTCCCTGAAGTCAAAGAAATGTATGCAAAACGTGCTGCTGAATTGAAGCAGATATGTGCAAAGAAATATGCTGCAAAGGCTGCTTGGGCTGCTGCAAATCCTGATAAGGCTGCAAAACTCGAGGAATGGTTTAGCGGTTCTGCTCCTGTTGTAGACTGGAGTAAGGTACAGCAGAAAGCTGATGATGCTACTCGTAATGCAGGTGCTGCCGTATTGAGCGTATTAGCACAGCAGGTAGAGAATATGATTTGTGCCAGTGCCGATTTATCCAACTCTGATAAGACTGACGGTTTCCTGAATAAGACCCATGCATTTGTAAAGGGTGATTTCTCAGGAGCATTCTTCCAGGCCGGTGTCGCTGAATTGACAATGGCTTGTTGTTGCATAGGTATGGCTCTTCATGGAGGTGTCATCCCTGCTTGCGGCACATTCTTTGTCTTCTCAGATTATATGAAACCAGCAGTTCGTATGGCTGCTTTGATGCAACTTCCTGTCAAATTCATCTGGACACATGATGCTTTCCGCGTAGGTGAAGACGGACCTACACATGAGCCTGTTGAGCAAGAAGCTCAGATACGTCTCATGGAGAAATTGCAGAATCACCATGGTCAGAACTCAATGCTTGTACTTCGTCCTGCTGATGCAGAAGAAACAACTGCATCCTGGAAACTTGCTATGGAGAATATTTCTACTCCTTCAGCACTTATCCTATCTCGTCAGAACATAAAGAATATGCCTGCCGGCAATGATTACAGTCAGTCAGCAAAGGGTGCTTACATAGTAGCCGGTTCTGATCCACAATATGATGTAATCTTGTTGGCTTCAGGTTCTGAGGTTGCAACTCTTGTTGCAGGTGCAGAGCTTCTACGTGCTGACGGAATCAAATGTCGCATAGTAAGTGTACCTTCAGAAGGTCTGTTCCGTAGCCAGTCTAAGGAATATCAGGAGGAGATTTTGCCTGTTAATGCTAAAAAGTTCGGTTTGACAGCAGGTCTGCCTGTTAATCTGGAAGGACTTGTAGGTGCTAACGGTAAGGTTTGGGGACTTTCTTCATTCGGATTCTCTGCTCCATATACGGTGCTGGATGAGAAGTTAGGTTTCACAGCAACTAATGTTTATAATCAAGTTAAATCTCTTTTTTAACTGATGATCGGAATAGCAAGTGATCATGCTGCTTTTCCATTAAAGCAGTTTGTAAAACAATATCTTGAGGAGAAAGGTTTGCCGTATAAAGATTACGGCACCTTTACTTCGGAGAGTTGCAACTATGCCGAATTCGGCCACAAGTTAGCTGAAGGCATAGAAAAAGGTGAAGTAAACAATGGCATAGCCATGTGTGGTAGTGGAGAGGGCATTTCGATGACACTGAATAAACATCAGAGTATTCGTGCGGGTCTATGTTGGATACCTGAATTAGCTCATCTTATACGCCAACATAACGATGCCAATGTATTGGTAATGCCTGGACGATTCATAGATAACGATATGGCGCGAAAGATTATGGATGAATATCTTAATACGTCATTCGAGGGTGGACGTCACCAAATTCGTATTGACAGTATTCCTATTCGGAAATAAATAGCTGTTTTGAATAGAAAAAGGCTCGAAGAAAAACCTCGAGCCTTTTTCTATATGTATATGTGACGAAACTTATTTGATTGAGAAACGATAGATGCAGGTATGACGATATTTCTCTCCCGGACGAAGAACGGAGGATGGGAAATTATCGTGATTAGGTGCATCGGGAAAGTTTTGAGATTCCAATGCAATTGCAGTCCTGGCACCGGTGTAAACTTGTAGTCCGGGTTTGTCATTCAAGACCTCGAGGAAACGTCCGGACTGAGGTGAATAAACTGTAGCAACAACCTCAACTTTGTTCTTATCGGAGTGATTCAGTACGAAATTATTATCGAAGTTTCTTACCTTGCCTTCAGGTACGGGCTGTCCGAATCCGCCACCTGACGCTGAACGCAGGCCAATGGCTATAGGATTCTTGAAATCATAAGCAGTTCCCTGAACCTTTATGAATTTTCCGGTAGGGATGTTACTGCGATCTGTTTCGGTTATTTCATCTGAATTGATGTAAAGTTGATGTTCCATTATATCTCCGTTGCCATCACCGTTAAGATTGTAATATACATGATGTGAGAGATTGACGACAGTCGGCTTATCGGTAGTCGCTTCATAAGCAATTGAGAGGCCGTTGTCTTTCGTGATGGAGTAGGTTAGAGTAGTGGTTAATGTACCGGGGAAACCGTCTGTGCCGTCAGGCAGTACACAACTCAATACAAGTGCGTCCTTTTTGACCTTTACCACATCCCATACTATATGATCGAATCCTTTATTACCTCCGTGTAATACATGTTGGCCGGAGTTCTGGGTTATATTATAAGTGGTTCCATCCAATGTGAACTGTGCATTTGCGATGCGGTTTGCAAATCTTCCCAATGAAGGTCCTACCTGACCACAGTTTGCAGTCGGATATTTGTCTATTTTATCATAGTGTTTTACAAGATTTGCATATTCTCCATTTTTGTCGGGAGCAAAAAGAGAAATAATATAGCCTCCGTAGTTTGTTATCTGAGCTGCAATCTTCCCATTGCTGATAGTGTATAACGATACGTTTTTACCATCGATAATAGTATCGAACGCCGCTTCTTCGACAAGCGGTAGGTCTAATGTCTTAGAATTGACACAAACGCAACTCAATAATGCTGCGGTAATAGTTAGCAATCCTTTTACAAAATAATTTTTCTTATTCATATCAATTAATCGGTTATTTCTGACTGCAAATGTATTTAAATTTAATGATATTGAATCTGATGCCGTTTGGTTAATTGTAATGATTAAAAAAGAATAAATGCCATTCTACCGTCTTTCTGGTGGAATGGCATTTATTCTAAAAATGTATTGTAACTCAGTCTTTGAAATTTACTGCAGCTTGTTCAATACCCAATCCCTTTTTGTAGTTTTCTATGTATACATTGAAACCGGCAACGTCTTCTGCAGAAGGCTCAATCTTGGTTCCCGCATTTCCGGCGAAAACCACCTCATCCAAGAACTTCGGTAAAGTACTATTATTACCGTTAACGAGGAAAGAGGCTAAAAGAGCGATACCCCAGGCACCACCTTCTCCGGCAGTCTCCATGACAGAGATAGGAGAGTTGATAGCTGCGGCAAGAACTCTTTGTCCTACACCCTTAGTCTTGAAAAGTCCGCCGTGTCCGGTAATACGGTCCACTTTAACCTTTTCCTGATTAAAGAGAATGTCATTGCCTATCTTTAGGACTCCTACCGATGCATAAAGGTGAGCACGCATGAAGTTAGCCAAATTGAACTTGTCTGTAGCTGAACGTACAAACAACGGACGTCCCTCTGCCAGTCCTGTTACAGGCTCACCGGATATGTAGTTATAAGATAACAATCCACCGCAATCGGCATCACCGGTCATGGCATTGTTATAAAGTTTTCCGAAAACTTCATTCATATCTACAGGTATGCCCAGCAGTTGCTGATACTCCTTGAAAAGGTTAACCCAAGCATTCAAGTCGGATGTACAGTTGTTGCAATGAACCATGGCAACAGGACTTCCGTCAGGAGTGGTAACCATATCAATCATCTCGTATGGTTTGGAGAGATCCTTTTCAAGCACTATCATAGAGAATGAAGAAGTACCTGCTGATACATTTCCGGTGCGTTGTCTTACAGCATTGGTGGCTACCATTCCTGTACCTGCATCTCCTTCCGGAGGACAGAGAGGAATACCGGCACTAAGATGACCTGATACGTCAAGTAATCCGGCACCTTTAGCTGTAAGTTTACCAGCCGGCTGTCCGGCAAGAATAACCTCAGGCATTATGTCTGACAACTTCCAGCTTAATCCCTTTGGAGCAATAAGCTTATCAAATTTGTCAACCATCTGCTGTGAGTAGTTCTTTGTGTCAGGGTCAATAGGAATCATACCTGATGCGTCACCGATACCAAGAACTTTCTCACCAGTCATCTGCCAATGGATATAACCTGCAAGAGTAGTTAGGAACTCAATGCTATCTATATGGTCTTCACCGTTAAGTATGGCCTGATATAGATGAGATATGCTCCAACGAAGAGGAACATTAAATACGAATAGTTTGGACAACTCTGCAGCAGCTTCAGCTGTATTGGTGTTGCGCCATGTACGGAAAGGTACCAGAATCTCCTCTTTTTTATTGAAGGCCATATAACCGTGCATCATAGCACTTATACCTATGGCAGCCAAAGATTCAATCTCGATTCCGTATTTAGTCTTAACATCAGAACGCAGGTCTGAATAGCAGTCTTGTAAACCCTTCCAGATATCATCAATGCTATATGTCCAAAGACCGTCCACGAGTTGGTTTTCCCATTCGTGGCTACCTGAAGCAATAGGCTTGTTGTTATTGTCAATCAGAACAGCCTTAATTCGGGTAGAGCCAAACTCTATTCCGAGTATGGCTTTACCTGAACTGATAACCGATTTTGCATACTGGCTCATTTACATCAATGCTTTATTCAACATGTAGTAAACCTCATTAACACGCAGTTCTTTCTTGAACTCACTGATAGTAGTGTTCTTGTTAATCTGAATATACTCAATCCCGGTGATTTCTGCGAAATCTTCCCAGTACTCGGCAGTGATGTCGTATGAGAATGCACTGTGGTGTGTGCCGCCTGCGAGAATCCATGCGCCTGCACCAATTTCGAATGTAGGCTGCGGTACCCAAAGGGCAGAAGCTACAGGAAGTTTTGGCATAGGTTCCGGCTTGATGCAGTCAACTTCGCTGCTGATAAGACGGAAACGATTGCCTAGATCTACTATTGTAGCTTTGATTCCGTAGCCTTCTTTTGATGTGAAAACAAGGCGTGCGGTCTGCTGTTTGCGGATGCCTATTCCAAGGAAGTGAACTTCCAGCTTAGGTTTGTCGGTTGCGATAAGAGGACAAATCTCAAGCATGTGGCTCTGAAGACTTGAGGTCTTGTCAGCAGCAAAGTTCAGTGTATAGTCCTCAAGGAAAGAGCAACCCTTGCTAAGGCCCTGGTTCATAATCCAGAGTGTGCGGTACAGACAAGCTGTCTTCCAGTCACCCTCGGCACCGAAGCCATAACCTTCCTGCATCAGACGCTGTGAGGCAAGTCCTGGAATCTGGTCAAAGCCAAGGAAGTTTGGATCGTTGATGTCAGCTCCACCCAAATCATCGAAGTTGGTTGTGAAAGCGGTAGCACCCTCGTCCTTAAGAACTCGGCGCAGAGCTATTTCGGCTTTAGCTGAGTTCTTAACTTTCTCCCAGTAAACCTTCTCACCGGATTCATCAATCTTTATGGTGTACTCCTTCTTGTACTCTCCAACAAGAGCGTCAACCTCTTTGTCTGTAACTTTTTTGAAGTAGTCCATCAATGAAGATACAGGGTAGTAATCAACGTGATAGCCCAAACGCTGCTCGAATTCAACGCGGTCGCCATCGGTAACGGCAACGTTGTTCATGTTCATTCCGAACATAAGGCAGCGACACTTCTTGGCGTCATCAACGCCTGCTGCCACGCGTGCCCATACTGAAATCTTCTGCTGAGCCTCCTCGCTCTTCCAGTAGCCTACAACAACCTTTCTGGGAACACGCATACGGCTGCATATATGACCGAACTCTATGTCACCGTGAGCTGACTGGTTCAGGTTCATGAAGTCCATATCTATCTTGTCCCATGGAATCTCGGCATTGTACTGTGTGTGGAAGTGCATAAGCGGCTTCTGTAGAGCCTGCAGTCCCTTTATCCACATCTTTGCAGGGCTAAAGGTATGCATCCATGTTATGATACCAACACAGCTGGAATCGCTGTTGGCAGTTTTCATGATAGCCTCAACCTCGTTGCTGCTGTTGGCAGTACCCTTATATACTATCTTGACCGGAATATTGCCTGATTGGTTCAACCCTGCCACCATTTCTTTGGAGTGTCCATCAACGGCGACAACAGCGTCACCTCCGTAAAGCAATTGAGCTCCGGTTACCCACCAGATTTCTTTATTATCAAACATAATTTTTATGTTATTTAGTTATTCTGTAATTAAAAATGATATTTCATTTCTTTTTCTGTCCGTAATAAGCATTTGGGCCATGTTTACGGCTAAAATGCTTTTCTATCAAAAGGCTGTTCATAGTGAGGTTCGGATTGACTCCGAGAGCAATATAAGCCATTTTTGCTACTTGTTCCATAACAACGGCATTATGGACAGCATCTAAAGCATCTTTGCCCCAAGAGAAAGGACCATGGTTCTTTACCAGAACACCGGGGGTATGAACGGGGTTCATTCCCTGGAAACGTTTTACTATGACATTTCCGGTTTCCAATTCATATTGCCCCTTGACTTCGGCTTCAGTCATATCTGCAGTGCAAGGTATGTCTTTGTGGAAGTAGTCAGCGTGGGTAGTCCCAATGTTTGGAATATCAAGTCCGGCTTCAGCCCAAGCCGTAGCATAGGTGGAGTGGGTATGAACCACTCCGCCTATTTCCGGAAAAGCCTTATAAAGAACCAAATGGGTAGGTGTATCGGATGAAGGATTCAAATCTCCTTCAACGATTTTGCCGTCAAGGTCCACAACTACCATATCCGAAGCTTTCATGGTCTCGTAACTTACACCGCTGGGCTTTATTACAACCAATCCGCTTGCACGGTCTATGGCCGAAACATTACCCCAGGTGAAGATTACCAAACCGTGTTTTACCAAATCAAGGTTTGCCTTGAATACTTTTTCTTTCAGTTCTTCTAACATATTACCAAAGTGCGATATAAAGCACTGCAAGAATCACGAGTACACAAATTGCACCGATATTGAATGCTCTGTCGGTACGGAAAAGAGACAAGTCAACAGATACACACTTGGCGTGTTGTATTTTGTCCTTGGCATTTGAACGCAAGTATAATCCCAAAACGCCCAACATTGCAGTAAGGAAGAATACTGATTCAACACCCCAGTTACGAAGTTCAGGTGAAGTCATGCCATAGATACCGAATGCCAGACAAACTGCAGCACATATGAACATAATCTTTGACCACTTGAGCTGAGTAACTATAGAGTGCTCATCCAGTTTATCGGCCTCAACTGTCTGCTTGTTAAGAAGCGACAGTGTAACAAAGATTATTACCAGGCAGATAAATACGTATCCCATACGTAATAGAAACGGTGTTTCCGGCATCAGAATCTTGAATAAGATAGAGAATGCGAATGTTCCTATCGCTGTTACAACAGCTGCAGTACCTGCTGCGCGTTTCCAGATAAGACCAAGACCGAAGATAACTACAACACCCGGATATACGAAACCTGAATACTCCTGAATAATCTGGAATGCCTGGTCAGCTCCACCCATAATAGGATATACAGCGATCATGGCAAGAACTAATGCAGCAACAGCTGTAATACGTCCTACATTTACAAGTCTTCTCTCTGAAGCATCCTTCTTGAAGAACTGCTTATAAATATCCATTGTGAAGATAGTAGATGTAGAGTTGAACATTGATGCCAATGAAGATATTACTGCAGCTGAAAGTGCTGCGAATGAAAGACCCTTAACGAATACCGGAGTAAAGTTTCGGATCAGGAAAGGATAAGCATCATCCGAACGGCCTATACCACCGGACAGTTTTGCGAACATCTCAGGCTGCTCCTTCATAATGTAAAAGGCGCATACACCAGGAATACATACAATCAGAGGAATCAAAATCTTGAGGAATGCAGCAAAAATCATACCTTTCTTAGCCTCAGCAAGACTCTTTGCAGCAAGACCTTTCTGAACGATGTATTGGTTAAAGCCCCAATAACCGATATTTGTCAACCACAGAGCACCTACAATTACAGTGATACCAGGTATATCAAAATAAGGGTCAGAAGCCTGAACAGTATTACCTACAGCGTCTTTAACGCCATTGATTACCGGATAAAACTCTGCATTACGTTCGACGACAAGATTGAAGTGCGTGTCTCCCGGAATTTCCTTAAGCTTTGAGAATACTTCTCCCAAGGCAGCAAACGCTCCTCCTTCCAAGCCCAGGTTTTGTGCAATAACATCAAGAGCGGCATAGGCTGTAATCAAACCGCCACCAACTAAAAATGTTACCTGCATAACATCAGTCCATGCTACGGAAGATAGACCTCCGTAGATTGAATATATACCAGAAACAAGGAATAAGAATAGAATCATGAAGAGTAATGTCATGTCGACATTCATGCCGAGGAACATTCCCGGAATAGTAGGAAGTCCAAGAATCTGTTTCATGGCGAGTGCACCCAACCAAGCTACAGATGTAAGGTTGATGAATACATATAGGAACAACCAGAAAATGGAGAAAGCCAATCCTACACCCCAGTTATAACGTTCACGCAAGAACTGCGGGATGGTGAATATCTTCTTTTCAATCATTACCGGGAGCAGGAACTTACCGACTACGATAAGAGTTGCTGCTGCCATAAGTTCGTAAGCTGCAATAGCAATACCCGATTTAAAAGCGGAACCTGACATTCCGATGAACTGCTCGGCAGAGATATTGGCTGCAATCAATGATGCACCAACAGCCCACCATGTAAGGGTATTTCCGGCCAGGAAGTAATCTTTAGAATCCTTCTCTTTACCATCTTTACTGCGGGATAAAAAGAATCCCAGAAAAATCAGAACCGCCAGATAGACGAAAAACACTACATAGTCTATGGTTGCGAAGCCATTGCTCCTTAAACCATCAATTATACTTTGCATTAGTAAGTTTGTTTGATTAGTTATTATTTATTTTATTCAACGCCGAATTTGTATATGCAATGACTGTAATACTTTTGACCGGGTTCAAGGGTAGCATTAGGCCATCCCGGTAAGTTCGATTTGTTTGGAGTATCAGGGAACTTCTGAGTTTCCAGACAGCAACCGGTACGCTGTTCCATCTTGTTACCTTGTTTATCGATACCCGTTCCGTCAAGGAAGTTTCCTGAATAGAACTGGATACCCGGCTCGTTTGTGTAAACTTCCACGAAAATGCCTGTGATAGGACTATAAAGTTTTGCAGCACATTTGGTATCGTCACCTGCAGTATTGAGAACCCAGTTGTGATCGTAACCATTTCCGTTTTTCAACTGTACATAGTCGAAATTATCGATTTCCTGACCAATAGCTTTAGGAGCAGTGAAGTCCATTGGAGTACCTGCTACAGGAAGAATCTCACCCGTTGTCATATAAGTGCTGTCACATGGTGTGAAATTGTCAGCATTAAGAGTGAGCATGTGGTTAGTAACAGGAATTGAATGATCTCCATTGAGGTTGAAATAGCTGTGGTTAGTCATATTGATGACAGTTTTCTTGTCAGTGGTAGCTTCCCAAACAATGTCGATTGAGTTATCTTCAGTCAGAGTGTATGTTGCAGTTGCAATGACATGACCGGGAAAACCTGCTTCTCCGTCAGGTGAATCCATTGTAAGGCGAATGCTGGTGTCACTGAGCAATTCTGCATCATATACCAGATTCTGCCATCCCATTGGTTCCGGAGTGAGGGTACAACCTCCGTGCAGGCAATGACCGAAGTTGTTTTGTGGAAGTTGATATGTAACGCTGTCAATAGTAATCTGCCCCTGATTGATACGGTTAGCATAACGACCTACACTTGAACCGAAATCACTAGCTAAAGTTGTATAATCTTTGATGTTAGAAAAGCCGATTACAGCATCCTGCATCTTGCCATCGCGGTCAGGGACCATTACAGCTACAATACGTGCACCGAAGTTGGTTACCCAAACTTCAACGCCATTCTTGTTTTTCAGCATGTACAGGTCAGTCTTCTTACCCGTAAACTCTGATTGAAAATCGGTTTTGTTAAGAACCGGTTTTGCTTTTTCGGCACAGGCTGTAAGTAAAAACAAACCTGCGACAAACAGACACGATTTAATACTTTTCATTGTTATTATTGTTTTGATTGTTGTTATATCTGCTTAGCACCTTCACTGATGACAATAGGGTGAATAGTAGGAGCTTGACCGTATTTCTTAAAGAATTGTCTTTTTGCAAGTGAAATAAAAGAGTTTTCGAGAGTATCCCTGACCAGATTTATAGTACATCCGCCAAATCCTCCACCCATTATTCTACTGCCGGTGACCCCATTCTCCTGTGCAAGTGTAACAAGGAAATCCAATTCCTCACAACTGACAGTATAATCACGGCTTAGCCCCCAATGGGTTTCGTACATCTTTTTTCCAACTAATTCATAGTCTCCATCATTAAGAGCATTACATACATCCAATACCCGCTCTTTTTCTTCAATAATGTATTTTGCCCTTTTGTAGTCAGTTTCATCTGCCTCATCTTTTATCGTCTTCAGCATATTAAGACTGACATCTCTGAGAGATTCGACATGAGGATAGGATTTGGACATCATTTCCACTATCTTTTCGCAACTCTCTCTTCTGTCGTTATATTCAGTTCCCAATGTGTGTTTGACACCGGAATTGATTAATAAAAGTTTGTAGCCTTTCGGATCAAAAGGGAAATAATCATATTCCATCGAACGGCAGTCCAATCTGATCAGACAGTTCTCTTTTCCGAAGAGAGATGCGAACTGGTCCATGATGCCGCACTTTATTCCACAGTAGTTGTGTTCTGTGGCTTGTCCTATTTTTGCAAGTTCAAATCTATCTAATAAATTGGAGGCAAAGAGTTTGTTAATGGCTACGGCGAAAGCACTCTCAAGAGCTGCCGATGAGGACATCCCCGCTCCTAAAGGCACATCTCCTGAAAAGGTTGCATCGAATCCGCCGACTTTTATGCCGCGTTTCTGCATTTCCTTGCAAACTCCGAATACGTAACCGGCCCAATGTTGTTCAGGCTGGAAAGAAGAGT
The DNA here is from genome assembly GCA_964646955.1 of uncultured Bacteroidaceae bacterium. GTDB lineage: Bacteria > Bacteroidota > Bacteroidia > Bacteroidales > Bacteroidaceae > Colenecus. Next base: position 39,687 of record CAZYFO010000006.1, read on the forward strand.
CCAAATCGAATTCTGCGTAGTTGTTTTTGGGGGAGATATCGATTGCCAATACTTTTACAATCCTTGAACCATTGGGAGAGATTTCGACAGTAATTCCTTTGTCTACTGCTCCCGGCAATACAAAACCTCCATTGTAATCGGTATGTTCACCAATCAGGTTGATTCGTCCCGGAGCGAAAAACAGATCTCCGGTATTGTTGAATTTTTCCTTAAACCTCTTTCTGAGAATGGTTGTATCCATGTCAAGAATTATTCTACTGCAAAACGATAAATCGTAGTCTGTGTATAAATCTCTCCTGGATTAAGAACTACTGAAGGAAAGTATGGTCTGTTTGGGCTATCTGGAAAATGTTGAGCCTCAAAACAGATAGCGCAACGCTTGGGGAGTATAGAGTCGTGGGCACATGTGCTTCCACTGCAATAGTTACCGCTATAAACCTGAACGCCAGGTTCTGTTGTGAAGCATTCTAACGAACGGCCGCTTTCTTTATCATAACATTTTACTGCGAAGCTCAATTCTCCCGGTTCTCTCTTGTTAAGTACCCAGCAATGATCGTATCCATTGCCATTGGATATCTGTTCGGATCCGTCTTCTATTCTGTCTCCAACACGGTGTGGGGTGCGGAAATCAAAAGCTGTACCATTGACTTGGTCGATGCGACCAAGAGGTATAGCAGTATCATCAATCGGAATATAATAATCTGCATTTACAGTCAGCATGTTGTCCAAGACGGTCTTGGTATTCTTGCTCATTCCGTTAAGATTGAAATAGGCGTGATGTGTAAGATTGACAATTGTTTTCTGATCAGTCGTAGCTTCATATTCAATTGCAAATTCGTTATCATCGGTTAGTTTGTAAATAACCGTTACTTCAAGTTGGCCGGGAAAGCCTTCTTCCCTGTCTATAGAAAGATAATGCAATTGTAATGTTTGACTATCTAACTGTTCGGCATCCCAAACACGTTTGTGAAATCCGGTAGGGCCACCATGAAGATGGTTAACTCCGTTATTTATAGCCAGATTATATTGTTTTCCGTCAAGTGTGAATTTTCCGGCTTCGATACGATTGCCATATCTGCCGATGAGAACGCTTAAAAATTCCTCTTTGCTGTTCATGACATGTTCCAAACTGTCATGCCCCATTATTACACTCTCCATTTTACCGTTTCTATCCGGCATCATGATTGATAACACTGCACCTGCAAAGTTCGTTACCGCCATCTCACTGCCCTTATTGTTCTTAAGAATGAACACATCGGTCTTTTTACCCTGTACTGTCCCTTGAAAATCCTCTCTCCTTAGTCCGGAGATGTTATTTTCTATCCAATAATTACTCATAAGTATAAATGGTTATCTCGGTCTTTTTGAAAAACTACGCAAATAAACAAAAAACAGAATAGAAGAGCAAATTATTTGACTAAAACTATTTGGATAATATAATATTTAAGAGGTGGTAATATGAAAAAACCAAAGCATAATAAGGACGGCTTTCATCGAGAATCAGGGCAATTTAATTCGCAATTACACATTCATTGCGCCTGGTGCGCAAAAGGTAATTTGAAATAAAGCAGAATTGGATTTTCGTCTTTCTGACTATCAATTGCATCAATTATCTTCTGACCCAAAGGAGATAAAGGTTCCGAAGAATCAATAAGAGACTCTTTTGAATCATTGATTAATATTGAATACCAGTCCGATTGGATGAAATCCGGATCTATCTCCATTTTTATGCCGGGAATTCTGAATGTATAATTTTTACATTCCTTTCCATCACATATTGTAGCGACCTGTTTTATGTCAAATTCTCCAAATTTGGAACGATGCCAAAAAAACAGATTTGAGCCTTTCATTATCGCGTATTGACCACCGACACTATAAGATTCTAACATTAGAGCATGCATCATATCATTGAAGCTGTCTATTCGGGATTCTTTAACTTGAAAAAAAACGCTCGGAAAATTTCTCTTACCATAATTGAAAGACATCAGCTTTGAAAGTTTATTGTCATTATATTCATACAGAACATTATCAAAATCAGATACTATCATACCTGGTTTACCATCATGTTCAAAAAAAGCTGCGTTGTAAGAATATAATGCAGTATTAAAAAAGTTTGTTGACATTATCTTATTTATCTCACTTTTATCTGTAGATATCTCAAATAAGCCATCATTATTTTCATTACCTGCTATGTCTGTATGACATACTGCCAATATTTTGTTGTCACCAACATATTGCATTGCCCTAATGAACAGATCCTCCATTTTGATACTTTTTATATACTTAAAAGCTGGCACACTATAACACATAATAGCATGTTTTTCCGGTTCATAACCATATAATATGCTATCCGTGGTTGAATAACAAATACATCTCAATGTGAAATATTCTCCCGGACCTCTACCAACAGCATGCATTTTAGAAATCAAAGAATCATTTCTTATAAAATATATGGTTTCAAAATCATCAGAAGCTAAAAACAAGAGATTGTTATAAGAATAATAAACAAATAACATACTCAGTTCGTCCATTGGTTCAGCAGAAGATATTCCGGCCACTCGAATACTATCTGCAAAAACTTCTAACAACAGTGATGTTATTTTTTCATCGTCTACAAATAAAGAACCATTGTCTTTTGATTCCTTACAACAATTAAATGTCATTATAGTAATGGCAAATACTAAGCCGCAAACTCTTTTCATATAGTGTTCATTTAGGTTTGTTTTTTATTGAGTATTACGGTAGAAACGTTGCCATGTCATAGGCATAAAATTCTTCATTAACGTGATTCAGTCCATACAGTATTTTATGAATTTCATCATATTCAATAGTGTATATTTCTCTATCCATCTTGAAACCGGTTATGTAATTACCATCCCAGTCAAACACCAGCAATTCGGGGTACCATTCGCCTTCTGTGGTTTTCTGGGTATATTCACCTTGACGGTACAGAATCATCAGATATTTTGACGAAGAGGCTCCATCGCTAAAATGTATAGGCCTTTGGGAATTACTATGAACATAAGTATCGTTGAATGTAACAGAACCTTTCTGGTGGATAGTGAAGTATTTTTCTGCATCGAAATCCATAAAAAGCAGATAATCCATATTTTGGAATGACTGCACTACAATATTTTTCTGTGGATGTTTGTATAGACTTCCCAAATAAGGAAGCGTCTTATTTTTAGACTCAGTATCCATTAGAGTTCCAAAGAATTTCAGTTCTCTTTTTTCTCCATC
>CAZYFO010000007.1:0-5955 GCA_964646955.1 uncultured Bacteroidaceae bacterium
TTTGGGATTGACTTAGCGGCAGCTGCAAATGGGTCATACAGCGTGATTCGAAAATCATACCCTTGGGGAATGTACAGCACGTATGAATAAAAAAGTTTTCCGTCAAGTTGGAAGCCATAGGACTATCAATTCAAGATTTTTTTGCGTATTTACGCACTTTTGCCGGATAGGAATCTGCTATTTCTCAATTTATTAGGCTGGATGCGGCCGATCTGAGGTCCCTGGATTGGGTTGTGGCCGATGTGGCTATCGTTGATGCACTGCTTTAAATGCACCGGCGAAAATCTATGATAAAAGAAGGATAAAATAGATTTCATTGGTATAAAAAAGGAGGTTTCGGGGCTTTGAAATTATCTTTTTTTAACGCAATAACTTGTTGATATAATTATAAATATGTAACTTAACGGCTGACAATTACCTATGAAAAGTGAAAAATTTCTATTCGCCAATTCTGATGATTTCGGCGATAGCCGGGATTGTCGCTTGCGGTCAGGACGATGAGACAGAAATCGTCCCCGAAGTAAAGACCTGCGCCCAGGTGGCGACACTTGGATACGAAGACTTGACCGCTTTTTCTGTGGTTCTCACCGGAGAGATTGTTGACGACGGCAATTGTGCTGTCTTGGCTAAAGGATTTTGCGGAGCTGTACGACCGTCCATTCCGTGGTTCGATAGCCTTACTTATCCGGTTACTGTTGTGGAAGGAGAGGACAGTATCTTTGATGGTACATTGGAACTTTTTCCGGGTGAAAGTTATTTTGTCCGCGCGTTTGTAATGAACGAAAAGGGGACTAGTTACGGTAACTCAATCATCGTAAACACTCCCGGAAGCAGACCGTCTTTTCTCACTTATCCTTCTGTTGTCGATATCACTTCTTCATCGGCCACAATCAATTTTGCTGCCAATGATAATGTAATACCGACGACGGTGATTGTAAAATTCGGTACTGATACCGAATACAAGAACATGGCTCACGAAGAGAGTTTCACAGGAGAGAAACAGTTTTCTGTCACTCTTTCCAATCTTGAGCCGGAAACGGAATATTACTATAGCATTTTATTTATGAATGTTATCAGTAATAAGGGATACAACGGAGAATTTACAACAGGAGCAGCTACTGCTCCTTGACAGCTCGGATGATACGGGGGCGCGCCTCACAAAAAACAATTCTTCGGTATTATTTGGCATTTGAACGACTTTGCGGAATCTCCGCTTAGTAAAGATTTAAGCTTGAAAAAGCAAATGACGTAAAAGCCCCTTGGTCCTCCAAGAGGCTTTTGGTTTGTTTTATTAATAATTTATGTTTATTGTTGTTGTCCAATATAAATATTATTAGATTTGCATAATCGAAATGGAGAGATATCAGTAGAGACATGACCGTTGATGTAAGCACGTATTGACTATTTATTATGATGTGACCTATAAATATCCGCTTGAATTCAGCAGATTTTAAAAACATCTTTGAGTTTGATGTGACTGGTGTCAAGCCGATTGAATCAGTAGCTATGGGAATCTCTTACAACGCAATGACTGAATCATTCCAGCTGAACAGGGTAGAGTCGCAGTCTACGGTTTCGGTGTATGGTACGAATGGCACGCTTTATCTGCAACGTGAGATAGGGGGGTGGCGAGTCCCTGTCTGTAGTATCGCTACCGGAAGGTGAGTATACTGTCAAGGCGACGGTTAATGGTGCTACATACACTGCCAAGTTTGTCAGATGACAATTAATATTGTTGCTTCAACAAACGTATAATCTCAATAGTAAGTTTAATTATCTTTCTCTGGCTTCCCAATAATTATTCGCTACATAAAAGCGTTGTTATTGAGTATTAAAATATAATTGTTTACATTTGTGTCTATAAGTGCCGGACTTGTTGGCAGCATAATTTCTTTTGGGATTATGCTGTTGGTTATTGCACTTAAAAAACTTAATTACTTGCTTATGAAGACGGCTCGATTATCATTTAAATTCTTGTTCTTTCTAACTTTTATACTGTCTGTCTCATCATGTGAAAGGGGAGAAGATGTGGATTACGGTATTTCTGATTATAACTGGAAAGATGGTTCTATCATAGATCTGAGTATGACCAGTCCGCTATCGGTTTCATTTTCTGCAGATGCTAATTGGACTGCCACGGCTGATTCTTCGTGGTGTTTATTGTACGATGATAATGGTGGGAGAGGTGAGAATGTTATAAAGATATTGCCTTTTAAGACAACTAGTGTGGAGCGTACCTCTAATGTCACAATCAAGGTTGCAGGCTTTTCACCTATAAGGTTCCGTGTCAGACAGAAGCCGGATGCCAGGATGGTTTCGAAGGATGTGCAGATTAATATTCAGATGGATAACTATTTAAGGGATTATTATCTTTGGAATGATGAGTATTTGACTCTTGATGTTAATTATAACATGAACTATGAGGAATTTTTATTCAATAATCTAGCAAGCATGACTACCAACACGTTGGACAATAAGACTTATGGAGGTACGTATCATTCATTGTTCTCTTTTATCCAAAAGGATGTGTCGACAAGGTCATATAGGTCTACAGAATATGCTGAGAAGACACTTGAGTATAATTTCGGTATTACCGGTCTGGGAGCTGCCATGATTAATGATACTATAGTTTTTATAGTACAAGGGGTGTATCATGATTCACCGGCCGAAAGAGCCGGCTTAAAACGTGGAACTGTAATTAAGAAGATAGATGGTTATAGTATCACCGGCTATAATATAAACGATTATTTTTATGAATTGCTTATTCCTGACTCTTCCCATAAATTGGATATTATGTATGATAACGGTAAATATTTGTCATTGACCTCGACGGCTATGTTCCTCAATCCGATTATTTACAAACATGTTGAGGAGATAGATGGTCATAGAATAGGTTATCTGGTATATAATAGTTTTGATGCAGCCTTTGACTGGGAACTGTTTGATGTCTTCAAAGATTTCAAGAGTCAGAACATTACCGACCTGGTTCTTGATTTGCGATACAACAGGGGTGGGCATATTATGACGGCAAACTTTATCTCATCTTGTGTGACAGGAGAATACTCGGATGGTAAGGTCTTTGCAAGCTATTTATTAAATCCGACCAGGATGAGGGCTCTCAACAATACACGTGAGGAAGAGAAGTTTGAGTATTCGGAATATGAGAATTTGGGTATTTCGCTTGCTGAAGGAGATTTAGGGCTTAAGCATATTTATTGTCTGGTAACCAATAGCACTGCCTCGGCTAGTGAGCTTGTTATAAACTCTTTGAGAGGTATAGATGTGGAGGTGACATTGATAGGTCAGACGACTATGGGAAAGAATGTGGGAATGGAACCCGTTTATGTGATTGCAGACAAGGAGGCTTATATTTTTGCACCAATTACGTTCCAGACATATAATGCTAAGGGTTTTGGTGAATATGGAGGTGGTTTTGATCCGGATGTGGAGATAGATGAGACAAACCCATACAGCGAAGAGGGGGCGTATTATTTGCCAAAGCCTTATGGAAGCCATAATGAATATCTTTATGCAGAGGCAGTTAAGATGATTACAGGAATTGATGTGATTTCAGGAAGCAATATTCGGGAAAGGATTAGTTATGAGAATCGTCTTAATGCAACAAAATATAATACTCAACCGATTTACAGACTCGGGCATGACGGCATGATTAAATATTGATATTGTCTATTTTCTTTACATAATTTGGCATTCTGTAAAGAAAAGTTGTTTTTATGTGAAAACTATTACTACATTTGCGATATGTCTGAGATGTTACATTTTGTTTTTTATGTGTTATTGCCAACCCGAGAAGCATTGACCAATGAACGATAATCTATCTATAATTTAAACAGAGGGTGGTATGAAAAGGACTATATTATTTTTATTCTGTCTGTGGTGCTTAAATTTAGCATTTGCAGTGACGTTCGAAGTGGGTGGGATTATTACCTGACAGTAAGAATGTGATGGTTATTTCAAAGGATTCCAGAAATGCTTATTCCGGAGATGTTATTATTCCGTCGATTGTGTCTTATGATGGAACTTTGTACTCTGTTACTTCGATAGGTGAATTTGCTTTTAATAATTGCCGTGGTTTGAAGGGCATCGATATTACTTCTTCAGTGACCTCGATAGATTATGCGGCTTTTGCCTTTTGCGATAGTTTGACTGATATCACCATACCTTCTTCGGTTACTTCAATAGGTTATGGAGTTTTTGGTTTTTGCTTTGAGAAAAAGATATAGAAGTGGATTTGGATAATCCTAACTTTATAAGTGTGGAAGGGGTGGTTTATAATAAACAAAAAACAGTCTTGATAGCTTATCCTCCCGGAAGGTCCGGTGAATTTATTATTCCTTCTTCAGTGACATCGATAGGTAGTAGTGCTTTTGATGGTTGCCGTGTTTCCAGTATCACAATCCCTTTTTCAGTTACTACAATAGGAAGATATGTTTTTGGGTCTCGTTTGAAAAGTATTTATGTTTGTGCTGAGACTCCAATTGCTTTGAGAAATGCAGATAATGCATTTCTTGGTGTAAATAGATCCTTTACTTTATATATTCCAAAAGGCTCAGAAAGCCTGTATAAGGCAGCGGAGGTATGGAAAAAGATTCCCAACATCAAGGAGTTTGATGTGACTAGTGTCAAGTAGATGTGACGACCATGCTATGGGGCTCTTACCCGCCAATTGACTCAGGTATAAAGCATGGAGAGTGGAAATTACTTGAGATAGATTGTTATAGAGATCAATCAGTTTTTCCTCCAGTCGGTGACATAATGTCTTGTTTTTCAGATTTTCAAGGTCTTTCCTTTGATATAATAATACTCTTTCAAGTTCTCTGCTTTCCATATTCTTATAAATTTTCTTCAAATTATAGAAAAATATTTCTTACTGCCTACATTTAGTTAAAATAGGTTTTGATGCACTTACAATGTTAAACATGTTGTAGCCAAACAACAATTCCTATTTAAGAAATAATTATTAGTGTAGAATGACTGTTTTTGAAGTCTTTTGCTTGTAAAAATGTATGTTTTTATTCGAAAAATTGTGATGGAGAGGGTATTATTAGAATTCATATCCGATTCTCAAGGTGACACTTTCGGTTTTTCGATTTACCAAATGGTTAGAACTGCTAAAGAGGTATGAGGTATTGAAGCTTAATTCGGCACTGGTATATCCAAGGGAGAGATTTAATGCGCTCTTTTCGTCTGAATGGGTTCTATATCCGATTGAAAAACTCATATATGTCCCACAATCGTTGTTGACGATTTGTCCAATTCTTGCATCTATAAATGGTGTATTATATGATTTAAGAATATTGATTCGTGCGTTGGCATAGATTGGGACATCAAATTCGGCTTCTCTTGAATCATTAGTATATTGACGATAAGTCATATATTGGGGCGAGTAATGAATGCCACAACCGGCGCCAAAGAATAGATGTGTATCCATTTGAAAGCCATGTGAAGTGTTTATTTCAAACCGTTCAAATTGATAATCATTGAATCCAATACTACAGCCGGCGTCTAAGAAACCTCGGTAAAGTTGATCGGAGAGATTTTGAGCACTGACAGATGTTGAAGCAAAAAGAAGTACTATTGCTAAAAACTTAAACTTCATAATGTATTATTATTTTTTTTTATTCTATGGGAAAATAATCTGTTTCTGCCGAATATGTCTTCATGTTTTTTCTACAGCAACAATAATTATCTGTTGGTTTTCCGCAAAATTATGGTTTATTTTCAAATTTCCATAGTGAACAAACATCTTTTTGTGTTCGGTTTGTCGTTATGTGAGGTTATTTTGTAATTTTGATGGAGAGCGGTGTCTCGCTTTTTTGATGGGGATTATTTACTAACAAAAAACGATATGACTATTAATGATTTAGAGCCGAGAATTGTTTGGAACAATTTCTACGGTATCACAAGGCAGCCTCGGCCTTCGAAACATGAGGA
>CAZYFO010000007.1:6055-26084 GCA_964646955.1 uncultured Bacteroidaceae bacterium
AGGACTGTATGTATGTGGAAGAGGAAACTGCTATTCGTTTGATAAGGTCTGTGATAGCTTGTCCGGATGGTGTGGAGAGAATGAGTGCGGATGTTCCGGGACTGGTGGAGACTTCCAATAATATGGCTATGGTGAAGATTTATCGTGGTGAGTTTTTAGTGAATTGTCTGCTTCGCAGCTCTGTGGATTCGTCAAAGGAGCAGCTTGCTTCGAAGATGGAATGTGTATTCAAATTGGCAGGAGTGAATGTTTCATTTACGGGAGGTTATTCGGGCTGGGCACCGAATCCGGATTCTACCATATTGCGCGTTATGAAGCAGGTTTATCACAATCTGTATGGTAAGGAGCCTGAGGTCATGGCTATCCATGCAGGATTGGAGTGCGGCATATTGAGTGGTGCTTATCCTCATTGGGATATGGTTTCATGTGGTCCTACGCTGATGAGTCCTCACTCTCCGGATGAGCGTTGTTTCATCCCATCGGTTCAAAAAGTTTGGGATTTTCTAAAGGCTGTATTGGAGGCTATCCCTGAGAAGAAATAGTCTGATAAATATATAAATGAAGTGCGCACCGTCTGTTGAGACGATGCGCACTTTTGTTTTACGTATTATTAAATTCAGTATTTGAACTCGCCGAATTCGCTTCTGATGATAAGCTCGGAACGGTCAGATTCCTCGACACGTCCTACTATTTGGGCATCAATATTGAAGTTTTTGCTTATTTCTATCACCCGGTCTGCATATTCTTTGGGAAGATAGACTTCTAGACGATGTCCGCAGTTGAATACTTTATACATCTCTGACCAGTCGGTATGGCTCTGCTCCTGAATGGTGCGGAACAGTGGCGGTATTGGGAATAGGTTGTCTTTGACGACTCTAACGCCATCGACAAAGTGCATTATCTTGGTCTGTGCACCGCCTGAGCAGTGTACCATGCCGTGTATCTGAGGACGTAAGGCATCGAGCAGCTTCTTAACCACCGGAGCATAGGTGCGGGTAGGTGAGAGAACCAGCTTGCCTGCATCGAGGGGTGATCCTTGAACACTGTCGGTAAGCTTCAGTCCACCGGAGTAGATGAGCTCTTCAGGAACGGCGGCATCGAAGGTCTCGGGGTATTTCTTTGCGAGGTACTTGGAGAAGACGTCGTGACGGGCGCTGGTGAGTCCGTTGCTGCCCATGCCTCCGTTATACTGTTTCTCGTAAGTAGCTTGGCCGAATGACGCCAGTCCTACGATGACGTCACCGGGACTTATGTTGGCGTTGTTAATGACATCGCTGCGTTTCATGCGGCAGGTGACGGTACTGTCTACTATGATGGTGCGTACCAGGTCTCCTACATCGGCTGTCTCGCCGCCTGTGGCATAGACTCCTACACTCATGTCGCGAAGCTCTGCCAAGAGTTCGTCAGTTCCGTTGATGATGGCACTGATGACGCTGCCGGGCACGAGGTTTTTGTTACGGCCTATGGTGGAACTGACGAGTATATTGTCAACGGCTCCTACGCAGAGCAGGTCATCGATATTCATGATGAGTGCATCTTGAGCGATGCCTTTCCATACTGAGATATCGTCTGTCTCTTTCCAATAGGCATAGGCCAGTGACGATTTGGTTCCGGCACCGTCCGCATGCATTATGTTGCAATACTCGGGATCTCCTCCCAGTATGTCCGGGATGATTTTGCAGAATGCTTTGGGATATATTCCCTTGTCGATGTTTTTTATTGCGTTATGTACGTCTTCTTTTGAAGCGGAGACACCACGCATCATATATCTATTATCCATAAATCGTTATTCGTTCCAGATATTCCAGGTGGCATCGGCTTGTAATTGCCACATCTCATATCCGTTTTTTACTGTTGCTCCGTAATATTTTCCTTTATGCATGAACATGGTCTCTTCAGGATTGTATATTACGTCATACAATAGATGGTCGGAGGTCAGGTCTGCATAAGGGATGGCAGGATAATCACTTGTGTTGGGCCACATGCCTACAGGAGTACAGTTTACAATTATCTTGCTGTCTTCAATGATTGAAGGTGAGAGCTCGTAGTATCCCAATATGTCGAAACTGGAGTTGCGTGATACGAAACGTGATTCGATGCCGAGCTGGTCCAACCCATATTTTACAGCTTTTGACGAGCCTCCGGTGCCGAGTATGAGGGCTTTCTTCCTGACTCCTACAAGAGGACGTATGGATTCCATAAAGCCTATTGCGTCTGTGTTGTAACCGATAAGTTCGACCTTGTCTTCGGTACGCAGGATTTTGATGACATTGACGGCTCCTATCTGTTGGGCGGTGTCATCAAGTCTGTCCATGTACTGAATCACATCTTCCTTATAAGGTATTGTGACGTTCAGTCCGCAGAGGTTGGGGTTATTACTAATGATGTCAGGAAGTTGGGATATATCATCTATCTCAAAATTCCGATAATCGGCATTGATTCCGTTTTGACGGAACAATTGTTTGAAGTAAACAATAGATTTTGAATGCTCAAGCGGCTTGCCTATGATACCGAAAAGACGGCTGCCCTGATTTGCATTAGTGCGATAGGCGGTAGCTGATGGGCTTTTAGCAGAAGGTCCGGCATATGTGCCTTGGGCCTGTGTTTCCGGTTGGGACTGTCCGGCATTGGTCTGGTGATGAGTCTTGGGGGATTCATCGCGGTCAATGTCCTGGGAATCGTCAACCTCAGAATCATTTGGGAAGTCTATCTTTTTCTTTACTACATTGAAAAGGATGACTGCGAGAATGATTAGAACTACTATTGTTCCATTCACTTTGAAAAAGTTTTATTTGTTATTTAACCAATTCGTCACGTTTTTCTCTATTCGGGCGGCTAGGTCTGCCGTGTCTGCCTTTTCGAATTTGGAGCCTACGATGTGCTCATAGAGCTCTATGTATCTGTCTGATACACTCTCTACATAGGATTCTGTCATCTCCGGTACTGTCTGTCCTGACTTGCCCATGAAGTTGTGTTCTATGAGCCACTGACGGACAAACTCTTTGGAGAGCTGTTTCTGGGCTTCACCTTTTTCGAATTTTTCCTGATACCCGTCGGCATAGAAGTATCTTGAAGAGTCGGGAGTGTGTATCTCATCGATGAGGTATACTTTTCCGTCACGTTTGCCGAACTCGTATTTGGTGTCGACTAGGATGAGTCCTTTTTCCCAGGCCATCTCTGAACCGCGCTTGAAAAGGGCTTTAGTGTATTTTTCCATAAGCTCGTAGTCTTCACGGCTTACCAGGTCGTGTGAGATGATCTCGTCTTTGGAGATGTTCTCGTCATGACCCTCATCGGCTTTTGTGGTAGGAGTGATGATTGGTTCGGGGAAACGCTGGTTCTCACGCATGCCATCGGGGAGGATTACTCCGCAGAGGTTGCGGCAACCGTCCTTGTAGTCTCTCCAGGCGGAACCGGTCAGATAGCCTCTGATAATCATCTCTACCTTGAAGCCTTCACATTTCAAGCCTACGGTTACCATAGGGTCGGGAGTGGCGAGCTTCCAGTTAGGAACGATATCGGATGTGGCATCTAGGAACTTGGCTGCTATCTGATTGAGAACCTGTCCTTTGAAGGGGATCCCTTTAGGTAGTATTACGTCGAATGCCGAGATGCGGTCTGTCGCTACCATAATCATCAAGTCATCATCAATGTTGTATACATCACGTACTTTGCCGTGATAAACGCTCTTCTGTCCTTTGAACTGAAAGTCAGTTCTTGTCAATGCTTTGCTCATCTTTATTGCCTTTTTTGAATTCTTTGCTCATTGGTTTATGTGTCTGGTCGTAGTGATCATAGGCATCCACTATCCTGGTGACTAACTTATGTCTGACGATATCTTTTCTTGTCATCTTGATTACGCTGAGTCCTTTTACGTCTTTTAGGACTTCCAGGGCCTGTACCAGTCCGGAGGTTTGTGACAAGGGGAGGTCAATCTGGGTGAGGTCTCCGGTGATGATCATCTTGGTGTTCCATCCCATACGTGTGAGGAACATCTTGATCTGTTGCGGAGTGGTATTTTGCGCCTCATCGAGGATGACTACGGCATCGTTGAGAGTCCTTCCGCGCATGAAGGCCAGAGGTGCTATCTGGATGATATTGAAATCCATATACTCTTTGAGTTTGGCATTAGGTATCATGTCCTGGAGTGCATCATACAGCGGCTGCAGAAAAGGGTCTATCTTTTCTCTCATGTCTCCGGGCAGGAATCCCAACTTCTCACCTGCTTCTACAGCGGGACGGCAGAGTATGATGCGTTTGACCTCTTTGTTTTTGAGGGCACGGACAGCCAAGGCGATGGCGGTGTAGGTCTTTCCGGAGCCGGCAGGTCCTATGGCAAATAACATGTCGTTCTGGGAATAGTCATTGACTAGTTTCTGCTGGTTTTCACTACGCGCTACTATAGGGCGTCCGGTGACGCTGAATACTATTACGTTTCCACTTTTTTCTCCCGAAGGGTCTTTACCGTTTATTATATCTATTATAACTTCTTCATTGAGAGTATTGTATTCGATGCAGTATTTCTCCAATTTGGACACGGCATATTCAAAGCGTTCAGTCTCACTGTCGTCACCCAAAATACGAACGACACTGCCGCGCGCTACAATCCGCAACTTAGGAAACAGAGCCTTAAGCAATTGCAGATTGACATTATGGACTCCGAAGAAGACTACGGGGTCAACGCCGTCCAATATTATATGCTTTTCAATCATACTGCAAAAGTACTCAAATAGTATTTAAAGAGGAGTATTTACGGTGAATTATATGTCGCGAAAAAAATAATATACGTGTTAACGAAAAAAAAACTCTAAAAAAAAAATATATTAGAAATAAGTAACTACATTTGTGACGTTGTTTAGTGATTAGACTGTTCGGCTTACCGGTTATGATTGTTTACAGAACCGAATTCAAAACCAAAGAGGTCGTATCTTCTTTACATCATGTGTTTTTTTAATTAACTGTTTTATTAAGTAAGTATTTTATGAATTTGTTCGTAAGCAATCTGGGTTTCCGTATGCAGGAATCAGAGTTAGCTGATGCATTTGCACAATTTGGCGAGGTTTCAGCTGCAAGAATTATCACTGACCGTGAAACACATCGTTCACGTGGATTCGGTTTCGTTGAGATGCCTGATGATGAGGCTGCAAAAGCTGCTATCGAGGCTCTAAACGGAAAGGAAGTAGGTGGTCGCCCACTCAATGTTAGAGAGGCTGAAGACCGTCCACGTAATGACCGTCAAACAAGACGTTACTAAGAAAATCCTAACGGTAGGCCTTAGGACCTACCGTTTTTTTTAATATACGTCTAGCTCTACCTCGTATGAGGTGGAGCTTTTTTTTGCTTGATTATTTAGAGCTTTTCACATTAAGGACCTCTTCTAAGGTCAATGGCTTGATCTTGCTGCCTAGACGGCGGGCACCGTCTGCGGTGATGGTGAAGTCCATCTCGTTACGTATTCCACCCAGGTCTTTCCATTTTTCCAACATTTCATAGTTGATGAAGTCGGTATGCATCTTTTCTGCACGCCATTTGTCTATGAGTTCCGGTATGAAGTATATTCCGGGTTCAACAGTGAAGCAGAAGCCCGGCTCTAACGGACGCGCCAGACGGATGGATTTCATTCCGAAACGAGGGTCTTTGCTCTCTCCCCCAATATATCCTACATGTATTTCACCCAGGTTCTCCATGTCATGAACGTCCAGACCCATCATATGCCCAAGTCCGTGTACGAAGAACATGGCATAGGCGCCACTGGAGACTGCATCGGCGGTATTGCCTTTCATGAGTCCTATCTCTTTAAGCCCTTCTACCATGGTGGTGGCGGCCATGAAATGGACATCTCTGTATGGGATGCCTGGGCGTAAAGCACGGACTGCGGTACGGAACATCTCTACGTTGAGGTTGTATATCAGTTCTTGTCTGTCGGTGAATCTATCTCCGACTGGCATGGTGGATGTCAAATCGCCTGCATAGTGCATGGGACTTTCAGCACCGGCATCGACTAGGAACATACGTCCGTCACGCAGTATGTTATCGTGCCGGTGGTTGTGAAGTGTCTGGCCGTTAATGGTTGCTATGGTGGGGAAGGAGAGTGTATAGCACTGGCTGTATGCAACCTCTTCCAATGCAGCTGAGACGACCGACTCTCGGATTCCCGGACGTACGGTGCGTATGGCGGTACAATGCATATCTATGGATATATCTACAGCCGATTCTATCTCGCGTATCTCCTCTTCTGATTTATGGATGCGTTGGCTGACGATGGACTTGATAAGGGAGAGTGAGGCTCTTTGGGATTGCTGTTCGGGTGCGATGCCTAATAGGTCCATTATACACAGTTTGTGTGCTGCGCGGTATGGAGGTAGGAAATGGATGGTTCTTTCTGAGACGATGGTTTTGGCCAGATATGGTTTCAAGTCACTCATGGGTCTGGTGTCGTGAATTCCTACCAGTGAGCTTTTCTCGCTGATGGTGGGCTGGGTTCCCATCCAGACGATATCGTCAAGAGTCAATTCGTTCCCGAAGATTATCTCTCTGCCTTCTTCAATGTCTATGATGGCAGCGAGTCCGGCATAATCGGAACCGAAGTAATACAGGAAGGAACTGTCTTGGCGGAAAGGATAGGTGTTGTCCTCATAACTCATTCCGCATTCGTCATTGCCTAGGAAGAGGATTAGTCCTGTTCCTACGTTTTTTATAAGCGTCTGACGGCGCTGAATATAAGTACTCTTGTCAAACATATCTTTAGGGTTTAAGGTCAGTTCTAAGTATATCGGAGAGCTGAGGAAGAAGTGAGGCGTGGTCTTGAAATATGATGCCGTGGAATCCCAGTTGTTCTGCAGCGATAATGTTTTGAGGCATGTCGTCTATAAATACCGACTCTTCGGGTTTAATGGAATAGGTGTCAATGAGATACCTGTAAATGGCAGGATCGGGTTTCGACAGTTGGACTAGGCTCGAAATTACGGCACCGTCCAGTATCTCTCTTAATTTTACTGTAGGATGCAGCTTCTCTATAGGCCAGTTTGACAAGCCGTAGGTTTTATATCCCTGCGATCTCAACTTTTCTATGAGTTGCCACATTTCCGGTATCGGTCCTCCAATCATCTCGTCCCAGCGTTCATCGTAGGCCCGAATGGCATCGGCCCACTGGGGATAGAGAGCGGTGAGTTCAGAGATGACTTGTGAAAAGGTCTTGTCTGTATCCATCATGGCGTTCCATTCCATGGTGAATATGTTCTTTAGAAACCAATCGGCTTTTTGATTGTCACCGAAATAATTATTGTATAGATTATGCGGATCCCATTTTATTAAAACGTTTCCGAAATCGAAGATTATATTCTTTATCTGCACGTCGAGCTGGGTTATGAGATCAGATTGCTGATATTTCCGGCGAAGAGCTTGACTGCAATGGCAAGCAGGATGATTCCGAAAAATTTTCTGATTATGTAGATGATTCCTTTTCCTAATCTCATCTCAAGTTTGTCAACTGACTTCAATACAAGGAATATGATGATGACGTTAAGAAAAAGTGCAATCATAATGTTGATTGTATGATATTCGGCCTTTAGGGACAGAAGTGTGGTAAATGAACCGGCTCCGACTATCAGAGGGAATACCAAAGGTACTATTGATGACATGCTTTTGGGGCTGTCATCGTATTTGAAGATCTGGATATCGAAGATCATCTCGCAGCCTACGGCAAATATTACCATGGAACCGGCTACGGCGAAAGACTGAATGTCAACACCAAATAGTGATAAGATTCCATCTCCGGCAAAGAAAAAGAAGACAAGTAGTATCCATGAGATAAGCGATACTTTTATGGCAGGTATTTTTCCTGTCTTGTGCTGAAGGTCAATTATGACAGGGATGGAGCCTACAATATCCAATATGGCAAACATAACTACGAATGTTTCAGCGATTTCTTTGATGTTAAGTACCATTGTGATTTACTTTTTTTTATTGTTTACAAAAATAGTAACTTTTATCGGGTAACTTCTAACCGATTATGTTTTTTTTGATAGGGGTGGTGAGTTGGAAAAAAAAGGTCCTATCAGGTTTTAACTGATAGGACTCTTGTTGTGAGGTACCTGGCAGATTCGAACCGCCGTACACGGTTTTGCAGACCGCTACCTAGCCACTCGGTCAAGGTACCATAGCGTTTTGTGAATGCAAAGGTAATAATATTTTTTTAAAGGGCTATAGAAAGGAGCGATTTTTGATGAAAAAATAACGTTATACGCGAATATGATTAGGCGTAGTCAATTTCTTGCATTAAATTTACAGTCATGATGAATTTCAATTCTCGAATCGAGGCCTATATTGCAAAGCATGGCTTGATGTCGAAAAACGACAGGGTTTTGGTGACATTGAGCGGAGGGGCCGACAGCGTATCTCTGCTGAGGGTTTTGCTGTCGTTGGGATATGACTGTTTTGCAGTACATTGCAATTTTCATCTTAGAGGAGAAGAGAGTTTCAGGGACCAGCATTTCGCTGAGGAACTTTGTAGGGAGCTGGGAGTGAAGCTTCTTGTCAGGGACTTTGATACTATAGCATATTCGACGAAGAATGGGGTGTCTATTGAGATGGCTGCCAGGACTCAGCGCTATTCCGCTTTTGAGGAGCTGCGTGAGGAGTACGGAGCTGCGGTTATCGCGGTAGCACATCATAGTGATGATTCTGTGGAAACGGTTTTACTGAATCTGACTAGAGGTACCGGTATTAGAGGTTTGACTGGAATTAAGCCGAAGAATGGTTTTATCGTTAGGCCCCTGCTGTGTGTTTCAAAAACGGATATTGAGGATTATCTTATATCGATAGATCAGGCATTTGTGACTGACAGCACCAATCTGCTAAGTGATTTCACAAGAAACAAGATAAGACTCAAACTACTGCCTTTGATGCGCGAAATAAATCCAAGTGTGGAAGATTCAATTATGGATACTTCAATTAAGCTTCAACAGGTGCTCGATGTATATTTATCGGCTGTGAGAAGTGGTATTGAAAGGGTGTCTGTCACAGACAAGGATATTACGAAGGTTGATATAGCTAAATTGAGAAAGGAACCGTCAGTGGGTGCTTTACTGTTTGAGATGCTTTTTCCTATTGGATTTAATAATTCCCAGATAGCGGATATTGAGAACTCTTTATTGTCGGAATCGGGAAAGGTTTTTCATTCGGAATCCCATTTGGTGATTAAGGATAGGGATTCGATTCTTATCAGCCGTAGTCGTGTTGATAAGACAAAGGAGGGTGATATATCCGTCAGAGTCTGTGATGAACTATTGATTGAGTTGTTTGATGGAAGGAAGCTGATTTTTGAGTTGAAGCCTTCGGGTTTTGGGGTGATAAGAGATTCATATATAGCAACATTGGATGCTGACAAGGTGGGTGAGGCGCTTGTAGTAAGACATGTGAAAGCAGGTGACGCATTTATACCTTTCGGAATGAAAGGAAGGAAACTATTAAGCGATTATATGACTGACCGAAAGTTTAACCTGCTTCAAAAGGATGAACAGATGGTGGTCTGCAACGACAAAGACATAGTATGGGTGGTCGGTGAGAGGATTGACAACAGATATAGTGTCTCTAACGAAACAAAACGGATTCTGCTTATCTCAATAAGGTGACTGGATTTATTTGCAGTTCTTTTGTATCAATTCTTCGGCAATGGGGTCTCCTAGCTTTTTGGCTGCTTTGAGCTCGATGCAGGCATTCTCCTTATCTTCTTTACGCATATAGCATATTCCTAAGAGACGTCGGCAGTCGCTGTTGTCCGGATAAGTGGCTGCAAGCTGAATAAGCAATGGGAGTGCTTCTTCGTGCATATTAAGCCGAAGATAAAGGCTTGCATGTTCAAGAGTCAGACTGGAGTCTTCCGGGGCCAAGGAGCGTGCTTTCTCGATATCCTTTAGCGCCGGCTCATACATTTTTCCCTTGATTTCCAACTGTTCTCTGTAAAAATAGAATTCCGATGTCATGTTATAGGATCCAATAAGGTTTTCGTATTCGATGTAATCGGAAACGGCCTCTCTGTATCTTCCTGCTTCTTCTTTTACTGAAGCACGTGTCAATATGTAGGGAGCGATTTTTTGTGAAAAGGGTTTACCATTGAAATTGATAGCAGTATCTAGAAGTGCTATGCACTCGGATAGATCTCCGCCCATTCCTCTTTTCGCGGCAAAAGTAAACATGTATGTTTCTGCAGATGCAAGATTTGTTTTGTTTAATAAGCAGTATGTATCGTATGACTCCTGATATCTCTTTTGAGCGTATAGGATTTTACCTTTAAGTCCCAGATATATTGGCATTTCCTTGATGCTCAATGCTTTATTTACCTCTTCCAACGCTTTGTCAAGTGTCCAAGAATCAAATCCTATCTTTATATTTTCTAATATACTGCCGTAAATGAGGTTGGCAAAGTCATAGTGAAAAAGGTCTTTTTCTTCAGCTATTTCGATAGCTTTTTCAATATCGGATATGGCCTGTGCATGGGTTAAGGAGTCCCTATATATCAATGAATAAGATCCACGGTTGAAATATCCGTCGGCGGAATTTGGAAATTGAGCGACGAAGTCATTCAATAATCCGACATATTCATCTTCAGGGGAACCCTGTTTAAAGTATATATATGATAGGGCCTGTTCATGTTTAGCAGGAAGAGCTTTTCTCATTTTTATATTTTTATACACGGTTTCGTTTAGAGAAAGAGCTCCTATCTCGATATCGGCGGCATATCTGGCATCCAATACATACAGACAGGTATCACTTACGGCATTCCCTCTTTGAACGATGCCTATGACAGTTCCATTTCTATCGAAAACAGGCAGACTTACCAAATTTGAATCGGAGACGGACTTTAAAGTGTAATAGAAATAGAATCTGTCTTCACTTATCTTCATGACGTCAAGAACACGGGTATTGACAGTTTTGGATTTTTTATCAGTAAAATAGGGGATAATATATACTTCATCATCACGTAAGGTTTCGGTTGAGGAGAGTGTCTGATATTTGAATTTTTTGTCTGGAGTGACGGTAAACTTGACAACTTCGTATAATTCATCGGCACCTGTTACGTGTTTAATCTCTCTTACTTCACCTAGGGCATCTATTGTCTCGGCTCTTGAAGCGTCACGAAGCAACTTGTATTCCGTTACTCCTATTCCATCGGCATCAATAAAGAAACCTTGACCTTCTCCATTCTTTTGACCTTTTTCATCATAAGTGATGATAGTGCAGACTCCGCCTTTAGCATTCTTGGACAGTTTGGGGGTCTTGGCGTTAATAGAGAGCGACAAGACTAAGTATGAGAGTATGATGAGAGTTTTACGCATTATTATTCTGTTCTTTGTTTTACAATTTCATACATCAAGACTCCGGCTGCAACAGATACGTTGAGTGACTGTATGTGTCCCAGAATGGGTATCTTGACCCACTCGTCACAAAGCGCCAAATGTTCTGAAGGAATACCTGTATCTTCTGAGCCCATAACAAGGCATACAGGGCCTGTATACTGGCCTTTTGTATAGGATGTTTTTCCTTTCTCGGTGGCGCCTATTATGCGAAGGCCACAACTCTTCATGTATTTAATAGCGTCTTCGATTTTATTCTCGCGACATACAGGTATGGTGTGTAGAGCACCTGCAGAGGTCTTTATGGCATCTGCATTGACACTTACGCTATTTTTTGTGGGTATGATTATCGCATCGACACCGGCACATTCTGCAGTTCGGGCAATAGCTCCGAAATTGCGTACATCAGTGATTCCGTCCAGCAGAATGAAGAAGGGAGAGCGTCCCTCTTCGAACAGTGTGGGGATGATATCTCCGATACGCTGGTATGTAATCTGAGTAGTAAAGGCTATTACACCCTGATGATTCTTTCTAGTGATGCGGTTGAGTCGCTCGATAGGGACTCGCCAGACTGGTACCTGACTCTTTTTGAGAGCTGCGAACAGTTCTTGCGACAATTCACCTTGCAAATCTTTTTTGATAAGCAGTTTATCAATCTCTTTCCCGGCTTCCAGAGCTTCTATGACGGCTCTGATGCCAAATATCATTTCATCTTCCATTATTTTCTATTAAAGCTTTTGCATTATTTATTGCGGCATCGGTGAGTGTGGAGCCACTCATCATCTTAGCCAGTTCCATGATACGTTCTTCTTTTCCAAGTTTGGATATCATGGTGTGGGTTTCTTCTTCTTCGAGTTTGAATACCCGATAGTGATAGTCTCCTACGGCAGCTATCTGGGGTAGGTGTGTGATGGCTATTACCTGACGGCCGTTAGAACTCATCTGTCTCATCATTAGAGCCATCTTTTCGGCTATCGCTCCTGAGACTCCGGTGTCTATCTCATCGAATATGATGGTGGGCAATGAACCGGCACTGGCGATGAGTGACTTGATGCAGAGCATGAAACGCGCAATTTCACCACCTGAAGCGATGGATGCCAGTTCCTGAAGAGGAACGGATTTGTTTGCCGAGAACATAAACCGTAGATCATCATGGCCTGATAGGTCATAACCCGATTTTGAATCTATTGTAATCTTGAACTGTACGTTAGGGATACCTAATGGCATGAGTAACGTGCTGATGCTTTTCTCTATTGACGTGGCTGCATTTTTTCTTGATAAGGTCAGCTTGTCGGCTGCAGAGATCATCTGTGAATATGCGGCGCTACATAGGGATGACAGTTGTTCAATCTCCTCATCATTTGACTCTATGCGTTGGAGACTCTGTCTGAGTCCTTCGGTTATTTCAATAAGAGAGGCGATATCATTTACCTTATGCTTCTTCTCAAGGGTATAGATAATATCCAATCTTTCCGATATCCGCTCCAATCTTTCGGGATCATAATTGACTGATTCTTCGGCATGAACAGTCTCACTGTAGATATCTTTTAACTCTATAATATTACTTTCAAGTCTATCGGCTAAATCACTTATCTTGTGATAGTTATTGGATGCAGTACGAATAGATTGAAGTACCTTTTTTAGGTTTTGGATTACTCCCTCGTCTTCGGCTCCGCTTAAGATATTTGTGGCACGGAACAGGTCTGATTTTATCTCTTCGGAGTGTTTAAGAAGTTGGGATTCCTGCTCTAGTTCTTCCTGTTCTCCGTCGCAGAGACGGGCGTTGTCAAGACTATCCAATTGAAACTTGAGATATTCGAAGTCTGCGGCTTTTCCTACAGACTCAGCCTTGAGAGCCGACAACCGACTGAATAGTGTGTTGTATTGTTTGTAGGCGTTCTTGTATTCCTCTGTCAACAGTCCGTTACCTGCTATCCTGTCTACTACGTCTATCTGAAAGGATTGGGTTCCCAAGGCAAGATTTTGATGCTGGGAATGGATATCAATCAACCTGTCGCTAAGTTCCTTGAGCTGGCTGATGGTGATAGGGGTGTCGTTGACGAATGCCCGACTTTTACCGGATTGGAGCAGTTCGCGCCTCAAGATGGTGTCGGAGGAATCGAAGTCCAGCTCGTTTTCACTGAAGAACTCTTCCAGACCGTAACCGGTGATATCGAAATGGCCTTCTATGGTGCATTTATCCTGCTCAGAGCGTATGGTACGGCCTTCGGCACGTCCACCGAGAAGTAGGTTCATAGCGCCGAGTATGATGGATTTACCTGCTCCGGTCTCACCTGTCATGACTGAGAATCCTTTCTGAAAGTCGATGTCCAACCGATCTATCAGAATGTAATTTCTAATATGGATTGATTTTAGCATTTACCTCGACGTTTTTATTGAATTCCAATCAGATGACAATGAGGGGTTAATCTCGTTGAGTATGTTGGCGACTTTTTCTTTCTCTTTAGTAAGTCCTTTCGAATATATGTTCAGAAGTTCATCTTTCTTGATTTCGGTGAAGAGAGTGGGTAGATAGGAGGTGCTTTTGGCTTTTTTTGCCTCTGCCAACAGATCCATACTCTCGGTTATGTTTGCACGTCCACGGTCTGCATTGCTTGCCATATCATCCAGTCCGAGGCGGTGATATATATACTGCAGTTTTCTGAAGGAGGCAAGTGTACCGTTCATGTAGTCGTTGATCAGAGTATATCGGTTGGTGTTTGTATCAAAGGATTTCCAACCGGAGCCCAGAGACTGTGAGTTGGCGGCGATGTTCTCTGCCAGATGCAGGATATCGGTGCCTCCGTTCATAGACATGGTGTCGAAATCGAGTCCTATGATTAGAAGGCTGTAGAATGCAAATGTTGCTGTAAGGTTATTTTCAAGGGTGTTGGGGTTGAACTCCAATCTGTCCTGCTCCCGGTATTCGAAATCGAAATTGGTATCCCGAAAGTTGAATACGGTAGTGAAATATGATGAATTGTAGACCGGCCTATTGCTCTGAACAGTCAAATCACAACTGAATTTTCCTGTAGAAGGGTCATAAGAATTGACTGTTATATTGAAGGTACATGAGATGCGTTCTGCTTCGTCTATCTTGTATTCTGTCCATATCTGATTGTTAAGAAACTCAGTCAATGCCGTTTCCAGGGATTTGAATACGTCTTTATCCGTGCCGGAGATTTTTGATGTATTTATGGAGATGGTGGCATCAAGTTCCTGGGCGTTGATATTAACAAAGGGCAGAAAAAGGAAAATAAGATATGAAAGCAGGCCGATGAGTCTCTTTACGATAATCGATGCGACCTCTTTCTTACTCTTTAGAGGGTAGTCAGTACCCCCTTTAGAGTCGATGATGCTTACCTTGTTTGTATCATATCCAAAACCGGCTCCCGGGTCATTGAGTGAGTTAAGAACGATGAAGTCCAGGTTCTTTTTAGCTAGCTTGGCCTGCGCGTGACTCACCTCGTCATTGGTCTCCAATGCGAATCCTACAAGCTTCTGGTCAACTCGCTTGATCTTTCCGAGTGAGGCTGCTATATCGGGTGTTGGTTTTAGCGTAAGTGTCAGATCTCCTTCACGTTTAATCTTCTTACTTGAAGTGACTTCAGGTGTGAAATCTGCTACTGCAGCACATAGTATTGCGGCATCACAATCGGGAAAAGCGAAGAGTGATGCCCGGTACATCTCTTCCGCTGATATGACATCGATTCTTTTGATTGAGGGATTGATGGTTTTGATGGATACGGGTCCTGCTACAAGAGTGACTTCGGCACCGCAGGCAGCGCACTCTTCAGCAAGGGCAAAGCCCATTTTACCTGTAGAATGGTTTCCAATAAAACGTACCGGATCAATATGCTCAAATGTGGGACCTGCCGTTATCAGTATTTTTTTTTTTGCAAGTTTCTCTTTTTTGGAAAAAAACTCTTCGATCACTTTTAGTATTTCTTCGGGTTCTTGCATACGTCCCTTGCCGACCAGTTTGCTTGCCAATTCGCCGGATGGAGATTCTATGATAATGTTTCCAATACTGCGAAGAATATTAATATTGCGTTGAGTGATAGGATGTTCGTACATGTCCAAATCCATTGCAGGTGCAAAGAATACGGGAGCCTTCATGGCAAAGTATGTGGTTATCAGCATATTGTCTGCCACACCATTGGCCATCTTTCCTAAAGTGGATGCAGTACACGGAGCTATTATCATGGCATCGGCCCATTGTCCTAAATCTACGTGACTGTTCCATGAACCGTCTCTTCCGGAGAAGAATTCACTGATGACTGGTTTTGATGTCAGAGCGGAAAGTGTGATAGGGGTGATGAACTCCTTGCCAGCTGGGGTGATGACAACCTGTACTTCAGCGCCTTTTTTTATGAGAAGACGTATCAGTATGGCTGCTTTGTAAGCAGCTATGCTTCCGGTGATGCCGAGAACAATATGTTTGCCGTTAAGAGCGTTGTCCATACCTCTGCGTATTATGTGAATCAGCTATATTTTAATTTCAGTCTTGTGAGAACCTGTTTGGTGTTGAGTGAAAAGTCTCCCTGAAGTATCCATGAATAGTATCCTGGGTCACGTTTAAAGACGGTCTGTACGGGTATATCCTTGTACTTTCCGAAATTGAATATCTCTTCACCTTTATCGTTTCTGATGACACGTCCTGCGAAGTCTACGTTCTTGGTGAAACTGGAGAACTCGGATAACCAGGCTGTGTCGTTTTTGAGTTCTGGATAACGGTCCAACTGGGCCATAAGTACCTCATAAGTTGCGCGGGTATCACCTTCGGCACTATGAGCTTCTGTAAGATCTTTATGGCAGTAGAACTTATAGGCGGCGGTAAGTGTGCGCTGCTCCATCTTATGGAAGATAACCTGAACATCGATAAGCTTATGTTTGCTTAGGTCTAAGCTGACATCGGCTCTGAGAAACTCTTCAGCCAATAACGGCACATCGAAACGGTTTGAGTTGAAGCCTGCTATATCGGCACCTTCAAAATCACGAGCCAGCTCTTTGGCTACTTCCTTGAAAGTAGGACATTTGGCGACATCCTCATCGTGTATGCCGTGAATCAACGTAGACTCTTCCGGTATATGCATTTCGGGATTGATACGCATGGAACGACTTGTCTCGTTGCCATTTGGGAATACTTTCAAAAAGCAGATTTCGATGATTCTGTCTGTTGTTATGTTTGTACCTGTTGTTTCCAGGTCAAAGAACACTATCGGATTTGTAAGATTTAGTTTCATTAGTCGTTAAGAACCATTGGCATAAGAAGCATTAATAAACTCTCAGACTCGTTCTGTTCGTTAGGAACGGCAACACCGGCACGTGAAGGGTCAGCCAATTTGAAGGTGATCTCCTGTCCGGGCATATTGTTTAATATCTCAATCAGGAAGCCTGCTTTGAAGCCAATGCTCATGGCAGCTCCGCTGTATTGACATTCCAGCGCTTCGTTAGCTGAGGTTGAGTAATCTATATCTTTTGTTGAGATGAATAACTGATTCTCTTGAAGACGGAGTTTGATCAATCCGCTGCTAGCAGGAGAGAAGACAGAGACGCGTCTTAAAGCATTGATCATGGTCTGTCTGTCAATAGTAAGGCAATGCGGGTTGTTTTGTGGAATGACGGCATTGTAGTTAGGATAACGACCGTCAATCAGGCGACATACCATGCTGAATTCAGGAAGAGAGAATTTAGCGATGCGATTGTCGAACTCTATTGCAACGGGGGAGTTGTCTTTTTCCATTAATGATCTGAAGAGAGATGCCGGCTTCTTAGGAAGAATAAAAGATGCTTTTGATTCGGCCTTGACATCGTTGTTCTTGCAACATACCAGTTTATGGCCGTCGGAAGCAACGAAGGTGGCGCCCTCTGTTGTCATATCGAATAAGATACCGTTCATGACAGGACGAAGCTCATCATCGGCAGTAGCGAATATTGTACGTGACAATTCATCTGCCAGTATGGTTGAGCCTATTTCTATTTTTGAAGCGTCTTCAGATAAAACGGCAGGAGTGGGGTATTCGTCCGGATTGTGTCCCACCAAGTTGTATTCGCCGTTCTGATATTTTACGATGGTAGCAAAGTTGTTTTCGTCAATTGAGAAGGAAAGGGGCTGTTCGGGAATGGCTTTGAGTGCGTCTAGCAGTGTCTTGGCCGGAAAGGCAATCCTTGTGTTTTCATCTCCTTCAAGAATCTCTATAATTGCTTCTAATGTTGTGTCGTTATCAGCAGCTGTAACAATGAGTTTACCCTCTTCTATACGAAATAGAAAGTCTTCCAATATTGGGAAGATAGGTTTTGGATTAATAACTCGACTGATAGCTTGCAAGCGATTAGTAAGAGCAGTACTCGATACTTTAAAATTCATATTGTTGTTCTTTTATTATTTGACAAAAAAAATAAGAGCTTCTTACGCAGCATCATTACAAAGGTAGTGAGAGAAACTCAATTTCTCAAAATATATTTGCTCAAAAATTAGATGGGTAGATGGATAAAATGTATTTTCGCAGAAATATTTAAATCAAAGAAAAAGTTATGGATATTACAGGTCGTATTATTGCTGCACTTGAGCCGAGGTCCGGTACATCTAAGGCATCCGGAAATCCTTGGAAGATGCAGGAATTCGTTTTGGAAACTATCAATGAGCAATATCCCCATAAGATGATGTTCAGTGTGTTCGGCGAAGATAAACTTCAACAGGCTGCGATAAATATCGGCGATGAGGTTACTGTAAGTTTTGATGTTAATGCGCGTGAGTATAATGGTCGTTGGTATAACGATATAAGGGCATGGCGTGTAAGTCATGAGGTGGCAGGTAATGCTCAGCCTAATGCTGTTCCAAATAATCAGGCTCGTACAATGGATGCTTTTGCACCCTCAAATGAGAAGGATGATCTGCCGTTCTAAATGATGGGTAATACAATAAAAAATGGCTGCAAACGCAGCCATTTTTTATTGATGGTTATCCTGTGTTATGAATTCATACTCATCAGGAACTCTTGATTGTCTTTTGTATGCTCAAGTCTTCCCTTGACAAATTCCATAGCTTCAATTGGATTCATATCGGCCAGGTATTTGCGTAGTATCCACATTCTGTCGAGGGTGGTCTTGTCAAGCAATAAGTCGTCACGGCGTGTGCTGGAGGCAACGATATTGACAGCCGGGAAGATACGTTTGTTACTCAGGTTTCTATCAAGCTGGAGCTCCATATTGCCGGTACCTTTGAACTCTTCGAAGATGACTTCGTCCATCTTTGAACCGGTGTCGATAAGGGCTGTAGCGATGATTGTGAGTGAACCTCCATTTTCGATGTTTCTGGCTGCACCGAAGAATCGTTTTGGCTTATGTAGAGCATTGGCGTCAACACCACCTGAGAGTACCTTGCCTGAAGCAGGAGATACGGTGTTGTAGGCGCGGGCCAAACGGGTGATGGAATCCAGGAATATTACTACGTCATGTCCGCACTCAACCATTCTCTTTGCCTTTTCTATAACGATGCTGGCAATTTTCACGTGGCGTTCAGCCGGTTCATCAAAGGTGGAAGCAATAACCTCGGCATTGACACTGCGGGCCATATCTGTTACTTCCTCAGGACGTTCGTCGATAAGAAGCATTATCATATAGACTTCAGGATGATTTGCAGCGATGGCATTGGCTATATCTTTCAGTAAGATGGTTTTACCGGTCTTTGGTTGTGCTACTATCAGTCCTCTCTGTCCTTTTCCGATAGGAGAGAAGAGATCGACGATTCTAGTCGACATATTGTCATTCTTTCCATCGCAGAGGATAAATTTCTCTTCCGGGAAAAGAGGGGTGAGGTGGTCGAATGGTACTCTGTCACGGGCGATAGAGGGCTGGAGGCCATTGATTTTATTTACTTTTACCAATGGGAAATATTTCTCTCCTTCACGTGGCGGACGAATGACTCCCTCTACTACGTCTCCGGTTTTTAGTCCGAATAGTTTTATCTGAGATTGTGATACGTAGATATCGTCAGGTGATGCTAAGTAGTTGTAGTCTGATGAACGAAGGAAACCATAGTTGTCAGGCATGATTTCGAGTACGCCTTCACCTTTTAGGATTTCACCAAAATCGTAGTTACGCTCTTCCTGACGTCGGTTTTGTTCTTCCTGACGTCGGTTTTGATCATTGAAGTTCCTTGGGAAATTTTCTTGACGAGGAAAATGTTGCTGCTGTCCCTGCCTTTTTACAAATTGACGAGGATTAGCCCCCTCGGCCGGTTGAGGAAGTGGTGAGTCTGTCTCTTCCTGTTTTTCTTCTGCCTGAATATTGTTTTCTTCAGAAGTTACATCTTGTTGATTTTCAATATCCTGTTTGTTATCTGTTATAGTCTCAGTCTCAGTGGAAACGGCAGGTTCGATAGTCTGCTCTTCAATAATATCTTCGTTTTGGACAAACTCGGTACCGCGAATCTCATCGTCTATTTCCGGCAGGAAAGCGTTACTGATGTTTGACTTGGGATTGTGTGACTTGCGCGGACGTCCTCTATGGCGTTTTGAATCATTGGACTCGTTTGACTCTTTTGACTGAGCAGGTTGCTCGTTAACAACTGGTTTTTCAGCTGTCTCAATAGGTTTGTTTTGAGTCTGAACAGGAGCCGATTTATCAGTAGCCGGTTTTACTGGCTGATTCTGATTCTGATTTTGCTTCTG
>CAZYFO010000007.1:26184-42570 GCA_964646955.1 uncultured Bacteroidaceae bacterium
TGATTGTTTGTGTGCTGAATATTTTGAACCGGTTTGGTTTGACTCTGGGAATCTGTCTCTTTTTTAGGATTCTCTGTGGCGACTAACTGTGGCTTGTTTGATGAATTTTGAACCGTGAAATCCTTTTTTGGCCTTCCTCTTCTTCTGGAATCATCGTCCCTTTTGGTTTCCTTAGATTCGCTGTTATTTGCCGGGGAACTAGATGCCGAGATTGCCTGTTCGTCGAGAATAGCATAAACTAATTTATCCCGGTTTAATGACTTGGCATCTTTAATACCCATATTCGTAGCAATAGCGCGAAGTTCGTCTTGATCCTTCTCTCTTAGCTGTAAAATGTTGTACATTGGTAATTGTGTTTTTCATCAACGTACCAATACGACAATGGTCGCAATATGTGTGACGATGATGAATTGAAAAAATATTGTTTGATTTGGTGGAAAGAATGACTGGAATAGTCTATTTCCTTTTGTGCGACAAAGATATAAAAAATATAAATATAATGAATTGTATTTTAGAATTATTTTTTCTTTAGAGAGCTATTTATCTCGTCAATGTAGTCAAGAATTGCATCTCTTCCTGTCCTATTCTCCGATGAAGAGACAAAGTGAGGAGGCAATTCTTCCCATTCCTCGGAAAGGGTGTTTAGATAAGCTGTCACATTGTTCATGACTCGCGATTTGCTGAGTTTGTCTGCCTTGGTGAAAATTATGGCAAAAGGTATACTGTTTTCCCCAAGCCATGTTATAAATTCCAAGTCAATCTTTTGTGGTTCTAACCTGCAGTCGATAAGAACGAACAGTAATGTCAACTGTTCTCTTTCCAAAATGTAGTCGTTTATTAAGCTGGTCAGCTCTTCTTGCTGCTTTTTCCCACGGCTGGCATATCCATAGCCTGGCAGATCGACCAGGTGCCATTCGTTGTTGATTAGAAAATGATTGATAAGAAGTGTTTTTCCGGGTGTGGCCGATGTCATGGCCAATCCCTTTTGTGCTGTCAACATATTAATAAGGCTGGATTTTCCAACGTTAGAACGACCGATAAAAGCGTATTCTGGTAATTCGCTCTGAGGACATTTTTCAACCTTTGTGTTACTGATTACAAAGACGGCACTCTTGATATTCATTTTAGTACTATTGATATTTCTGCGACGGTGCAAAGGTATTGTTTTATAAGGAGAATAAAAAATCAATGAATAAAGTATGATTGTCATAGTCAATAAGTAAAGAAAAAATAATCTGGCTAATTTTTTTGTACTCTCATATTGTAGTAACTTTGAGACCTACAAGTAAGAATGATATGATTCAACATTATCCATCTGTTGTATTGGAAAGGGCGGTTGATGAGTTTGCTTCATTGCCTGGGATTGGGAGAAAGACGGCATTGAGGTTGGTATTGCACCTGCTTTCAAGGCCGAATGAGGAGGTTGAGGCTTTCGGTAGTGTGTTTTCCACATTGAAGACCGATATTCATTACTGCAAGGTGTGTCATAATATCTCTGATGTTGATGTGTGTGCAATCTGTGCAGATACAAAACGTGATGCAGGCAAAATTTGTGTAGTAGAGAATGTGCAGGATGTGATGGCAATCGAGAATACAATGCAGTATAATGGTCTTTATCATGTACTTGGCGGAGTGATTTCTCCAATGGATGGAGTAGGGCCTTCTGAATTGCAGATTACGAGTCTGGTGGAGCGTGTGTCCGCCGGAGGAGTGAGTGAAGTGATTTTAGCGCTTAGTCCGACGATGGAGGGAGATACTACAAACTTTTTTATATCAAGGAAGCTGGCGGCTACTGGTGTGAAGCTGAGTGTTATAGCTCGAGGAGTTGCTGTAGGCAATAATCTGGAGTATGCCGATGAGGTCTCACTGGGCCGTTCAATAATTGATAGAACACCTTTTATATGATTAATATGGAAAAGAATTATAATGAAATTGCAAAACAGTTGAGGATAATACTAGTTTCAATTTATGTGATAGCGGGAATTATTGTTGCTGTTTTTGAGACCGGTTTGGTAAGTAAAGGGTTGGTATCAGACAAATCTACAGTGTATATTTTGGAAGTGATAGGTGTGGTGATGTCATTGGGACTTATTCCTATATCTCTAAGGGGTTTTAAAAAAACTGTGTCAAGAATAGCTGAAAAGCAATCGGATAGTAAAGTGAAGTTCTACATGACCATTACTTTGCTGCGTCTGTTTGCCTTTTTTGTTGTTATTGAGTATGGAATTGTGATGTTTTATCTGGTAAATGATACAATCGGGTTATATTGTGCAGTGATTGGTTTTTTTTGTTCGCTGTTTTGTTTCCCGTCTGTCGGTCAGGTGGAGTCCGAACTTGGTTCTGAAGAGTAAATGAAGGATTATTGAGGTGTTAAGTATTATAATTGTCAGTTACAACGTTAAGTATTATATTGAACAGTGCTTACGTTCTATTTCAAAGGCATCGAAAAATGTTGATGTCGAGGTATTTGTTGTAGATAATAATTCAAATGATGGTACTATAGAGTATTTATCACCCCGTTTCCCTAATGTGGAGTTTATTCAAAACAGAGAGAATGTGGGTTTCGGAAGAGCTAATAATATTGCTTTATCAAAATCAAAGGGTGATTATGTGCTTTTTCTGAACCCTGATACAATTATTTCTGAACATACATTGGAGGATTGTATCGGTTTTATGAATAGTCATGAGTCTGCGGGTGCTGTCGGTGTTAGGATGCTTCATAGTGACGGTCGTTTTGCACCCGAATCCCGCAGGTCTATACCTACACCTTTTGTCGCTTTCTGCAAGATGTCAGGCTTGAGCAAGTTGTTCCCAAAGTCGAAGTTATTGTCAAGATATCATATGTCATATATTGATAATTCTGCAGAAACTGAGATTGAAGTGGTTTCGGGAGCTTTTATGTTTGTAAGGCATGAAGTATTGAGGCGGATAGGCGGCTTTGATGAGGATTTCTTTATGTATGGCGAGGATATTGACCTGTCATACAGATTGTTGAAAGAGGGCTACTCTAATTGGTATATTCCCGTTCCGATACTTCATTATAAGGGTGAGAGTACGGTTAAGACTTCTTATAGATATGTCCGGGTGTTTTATGATGCAATGATTATCTTTTTCAATAAACATTTCAAGCATTATAGCAGATTGTTTTCGTTATTGATTTCGATTGTATTGGGTATGAAGAAAATCTTTTCATATTTCGGATATAATCTTATTGCAAGAAAGAGAAAAATGGTCGGAGCGGATATGGATAATTATCTTTTTATTGGAGATAAAGAGTCCTTCGAGAGGGTAAAGAGAATTCTTGATAATTATTCTCCTGATGGATATAAACTGTTGGTTGAAGGTGATGAGGTTTCTATGCCGAATGGGCATCTATCTTTGGATTTTTCTCATTTTGAATATGTTGTTTATGATGTGGATTTGTTCTCGTATGACCTCATTCTGCGGACAATCTCTTTAACAGCATGTAATAATCTGAGACTTGGAACGTTTTGTAAAGAGACGGGTTTAATAATAACAGAACAGAGAGTTATGTTATGAATGATATTCTTAATGATTGTGTTTATAGACTAAGGGCTCCTGAACCTGAAGATTTGGAGGTCCTTTACACGATGGAGAATGATACTACATTGTGGTTTGTTTCATATAATGTAGCTCCATATTCAAGATATCAACTCAAAAAGTATATTTCAGAATCTGTTCATGATATTTATTCTGATCATCAGATAAGATTTATGATAGAGCGTATTTCTGACGGACTGGTATTGGGTTGTATTGACTTGACTGAGCTGGATTCTATACATTGTCGCGCCCAGGTGGGTGTTGTGGTGCTTTCAGAGTATAGAAAAAATGGAGTCGCAATGGCTGCTCTTCAGATTTTATGTAGATATGTGGATTCTTTTCTGCATTTACATCAGCTTTATGGTTTTGTTCCAATGGATAATGCGGATAGTCTTAATTTGTTCATAAACAGTGGTTTTGAAAAAACATCTATCTTGAAAGAATGGCTATTGAGAGGTAAAACGTATGTTGATGTGTGTGTGGTGCAGAAATTTTTTTGAAAAATTTCTTTTTTTGCGCTTGCAGATATCAAAAATGTGTGTACCTTTGTCACCGCAAAACAGCAAGGTGTGTTAGTTCAGCTTGGTTAGAATGCCGCCCTGTCACGGCGGAGGTCATGGGTTCGAGCCCCATACACACCGCAAAACAAAGAGGAACCGACACGAAGTCGGTTCCTCTTTGTTTTGCGATGTGTCAACCTTGTCTAATTACCCCCTAAATCCCCGGTGGGGACTTGTAGCGAACTTTGTTCGCTCCGAAAGATAGTTGTTTTGTGTTTGTGATGACAATTTATTAATGTCCGAGTGCTTGAAACCTCGTAAAAAACAAGAATATGAAAGAAAAATTATCTCGCCGTTTCATGATCGTGGGCACGCTTTTCAGCGTTTGCCTGATTGCATCAAATCTTTTGGAAATTAAAGTTGTGGATTGCGGTTTTATGACTGTAACCGCCGGAATGTTGGTGTTCCCAATCTCATACATTCTTAATGACTGTATGGTAGAGGTATGGGGATTCCGAAAGGCCTGTTTTGTGATTTGGATGGGTTTTGCCATGAACTTTTTGGTGATGATCCTGGGTGGCCTTGCAACGTTTTTGCCTTCTCCGGATTATTGGGATGGAGCGGTTCATTTCAATTATATGTTCAGTTTGGCTCCTAGAATTGTTGCAGCGAGTTTGACGGCTTTTCTGCTAGGCTCTTTCCTTAATGCATTTGTGATGAGTCGTATGAAGAAGGCTTCAGGTGGTCGCCATTTTTCGTTCAGGGCGATAGCTTCAACAGTTATTGGTGAATGTGCCGATTCTTTGGTGTTCTTTCCAATAGCTTTTATTGGGCTTATGCCGTCAAATGAATTACTCAAGATGATGGCTGTTCAGGCCTGTTTAAAGACGTTGATAGAGGTGGTTGTTCTGCCCATTACAACGCAATTGGTGAAATATCTTAAGCGTACTGAGGAGACAGATACATTCGATGAGAATATATCTTACAACCCTTTCAAGTTATCGTAGTTCCAATCCGAAAATTTTCTCCAGCTCTTTAAGAGAGTGGTTGTTGTCCTTCATGAGTTGATATTGTTCTACTTTGTTTAGTAGTCTGGTGACTTCGAATTTTGTATCGACTTCAATTTTCATCTCAATATTTTGGTTGTTGAAATTCTTGATTAGATGAGCCATTATGCGCTCTATGTTATTCGAGAGTTCATCGGCAACCATTTTATTTGAGGCGACTATCTTGAAGTTGTTTGGGGAGGTTACAACTGGTAGGGTGTTGAACATCCTATTTGCTAATGGTGTATCGACACGAGGAAGGCTTGCGGCAAATTCATGCCAATGAAAATGAAGTAACTCTTCTGTGAGGCTTTTGACCTGACGGGTATTGTCTTCTTTGACTTTAACTGTATCAGTGGTGCAGTTGTCGTGAGAGTCCTTGCGCATGGAGTTTCCACGAATGGACACAAAGAGCTTATCACTGCTTATTTTGGGGATAGAAAGTCTGTCCGGCTCTTTTCGGGCAGGTTTATCTATTGTGGTGTCATTATCAGAAGTGACTTGACTTTTTTTAGTAGCTGGAGGTACTTCAGACTTTTCTGCTACATA
The DNA here is from genome assembly GCA_964646955.1 of uncultured Bacteroidaceae bacterium. GTDB lineage: Bacteria > Bacteroidota > Bacteroidia > Bacteroidales > Bacteroidaceae > Colenecus. The sequence goes on from CAZYFO010000007.1 coordinate 31,841, forward strand.
GGCGACTGGCGCAATTTTTGAGAATATTGGTTTTAATCTTTTGTTAGGGCGCCGCCCACTAGCGTCGTCTTCATCATCGGATTGGGCGGTTTGGATTAGTGTCAGTTCGACCAGGAGTCTTTTGTTTTTGCTGACTCTATAGTTGAGGTCGCAATTATTGGATATTTTCAAGGCTCTGTAAAGAAACTTCGGACTGCATTTGGCAGCCTGTTTCCTATACCTCTCTCTCATGTCGTCGCTGACTTGAAGCAGAGGCAGAGTGCATGCGTCAAGGCTTACTAAAAGATTTCTGAAATGAAGCATCAGACCTGATATGAGGTGGCTGCCGTCAAATCCTTTTCCTAACAGTTCATTATACAGCAATAGGCTTTCGGATATTTTATGCTCCAAAAAGTAATCGGTCAATTTGAAGTAATAGTTGTAGTCAATGACATTCAGGTTGTCAATGGTTTTTTGATATGTCACGTGACCATCGGTAAAGCTGACTATCTGATCAAAGATAGAGAGTGCGTCACGCATACCACCATCCGATTTTTCAGCAATAATAGCTAAAGCCTCGTCTTCTACTTCGATGTTTTCTTTTGTAGCTACTGACTTGAGATGGTTGATGATATCCTGGTTGTTTATCCTGTTGAAGTCATAAATCTGGCAACGGGATAGGATGGTGGGGATTATCTTATGCTTTTCAGTAGTTGCCAAAATGAATATTGCGTACTTTGGCGGCTCTTCAAGTGTTTTCAGAAAAGCGTTGAATGCTGATGAGGAGAGCATGTGTACCTCATCGATTATATATACTTTGTATTTGCCGCTCATGGGCGGTATACGCACTTGCTCTGTCAAGGTACGTATGTCATCGACAGAGTTGTTGCTTGCAGCATCAAGCTCAAAGACATTGTATGACCGCAGTTCTTCATTGAAACTCTTACAGGATTCACATTCTCCGCAAGCCTCTCCGTCCTGACCTCTATGCTCGCAGTTTATGGTTTTTGCGAATATTCTGGCACAGGTAGTCTTTCCGACTCCTCTTGGGCCGCAAAACAGGTATGAACTGGCTAATCTGCCCGATTGTATTGCATTTTTGAGTGTGGTAGTGAGCGCGTTTTGACCGACTACACTACTGAAAGTCACGGGACGATACTTTCGTGCGGAAACTATGTAATTATCCATTGAAGATTATTTCTCTTGAAGATTAAATCATGCAAACAAAGATAATGCAAACGTGAACAGAAGCCAAGTTTACCCCAGATTATGTCGAGTGCAGCTTATCTTCGATTTGTGTCAAAGATAGTTGTTTTTTATATTATTATGAAGCATATAGATGCTGAAAACAAAACTCATTATAAAAAATCACTATCTTCGCACGAATAAAAAAAAGAATGAATAGCGTTTTTTCAAACATATGGCAATTTGTCAGTAAGCACAAGTATATTCTTGTTGTGCTGTTTTTTCTATGTATCATTCTGGTACTTGATGAGAACAGTATGATACGTCGTGTTGCACAGAAACGTCAGATTAAGGCCTTGAAAGAGGAGGTGGAAAAATATCAGAAACAGATAGACGAGGGCGAACGTACGTTAATGGAACTGGAAAGCGACAGCCTATTGAAGGAGCACCTTGCTCGTGAGAAATATAAGATGCGCAGGTCTGATGAGGATGTTTTTATTGAAGAATAAATGAAAATATATGAATAGATTTGGACAGATATTGATGGGTTGTGGAGGTGTAATGCTATTAGTCGGCGCAGTAGTATATATTACCGGATGGGTGTATGCACCTTATCTTTTTTGTATTGGGTCTATCATGTTCGCTGCTGTTCAATTCTCCGACAGGTATTATGGTAATGACTTTATCTTGAAAAGATTACGTTTGCAACAGATATTGGGAGCGCTTTCTTTACTGATTACCGGATTTCTGATGCTTTTTTCCGAAGATTTACATCTGAAATTGTTGGCAAATGCTACAATGGGATCTGATTTGAGAGGAGTTTTACTAGCATTGACAGCTAAAAATATTTGGATAGCCACATTATGTATTGCGGCTGTTTTTGAATTGTATTCGGCATTTAGAATGGAAAGTAGAAAGGAGTGGCTTGATAAAGAAAAAACCAAGAAATAATTGATTAATTTATTTTGTATAATTAAACAATATTTGTAGCTAACTCATTGAATTACATTAAATAATAATAAAGGTGGAACATATATCAATTTGATGTTGTAAATTTGTGGACTACTATTTCGGATAATGAAGTTTTGAATTGGTTTTTATGAAATTTCCTCTTTCAGTTATTGCATCTATCGTCGTATCGTCATTGTTATCATCCTGTAATCGCCCATATCAGATTAATGGAACGGTTGAAGTATATGGTTACGACGGCAAGAATTTATCGTTGGTTTCTTGTTCAGATGGTTCATTTAGGGTTATTGATTCATGTCGTGTCAATCACGGTACTTTTCATATGAAAGGTAAGACGGATGATGTGCGTTTTGTGGTTCTATGTAAGGAAGGAGAACCAATTATGCCATTGTATATCGAGGGTGGAAAGACAAATGTAGCAGTGATGCCTACTTATCTTAAGGCGTCCGGCACAAAACAGAATGATTTACTTTACGGCTTTCTACAAAAGAAAAGTCTCATTGATGACAGGTATGAAGACATTTTCCAGAAAAAGATGAATTTGATGAAGTCTGGTAAGTCAAATCAAAAAGAGATTAGTGCCATTGAAGATAGTCTTAGCTGTATAGTTAAGGAGGCTGAAGAGTTGATTTTTCACTTTATTACAAAGAACTATAAAGAACAGGTTGCCATTGGGATTTTTTCCATGATGTGTAATTCTTCTCAGGATTCTTCCTTCGTAACACCTTTAATGCGTAAGATATTGGATAATGCTCCTGAGGAGTTCTTGGATGCACCAAATATCCAGGCTTATGTGGGTAGAGTCGGATATTCATCGATAAATTAATCGAGATCTAGTTCAAATATTCTGATATTATTTCCCTTGCTTCGTCTGATGATTGACGCATGTATGTGATGCGTTCTGCCTCTTCAGTATCTACTGTGCCTTTCGGAGGAATAGGTTTATGAAATGTTATATTGATTTTATGCCATGTTACAAACCATTTGTTTCTAGGAAGGACACTATAAGCTCCATCGATAGTTACAGGTAATATTGGCAGATGCAATTCCTCGGCAATCTGAAATGCTCCACGTTTGAATTTTCCGAGTGTGCCGTCGTGAGTACGAGTTCCTTCTGGAAATATAACCAGTGACATCCCGTTAACAAGTTTGTTTTTTGCAGTTTTCAGACTATCTTGACTTTTAATGCTCGAACTGCGATCTATCAAGATGTGACCGGCAGCTTTGCAGGCGGCTCCTACAAAAGGTATTTTTTCAACCTCTTGTTTCATGAGCCACTTAAATTTGATTCCTATAAATCCATATACAATGAAGGCATCAAAATAGCTTTGATGATTGGCTACAATAATGTATGATTCTCCTTTTTTTATGTTATTACGACCTTGGATGTGTACCGGTAGGAGAAAAATCCAACAGAACATGCGACCCCAGAGCATGCCGGGATAATAACCCCAGAAGTTGCTGCTACAAATTATGGATCCTACAGATGTGATTATTGCTGTTAGCACCGTACTGACAAGTATTACGGGCAGGACAATACATATCTGATATATGATATATAGGATTTTAATCATCTTGAGAATTCAATTTGTTCACCAAATATCTTGTCGTAAAACTGTCCGTCAGAATATACCTGATTGCCGTTAACCCATGTACTTTCAACTTTCCAGTGCATTTGGACTCCTTCGAAAGGACTCCATTGACATTTGTTTAAGAGGCCGTTTTGGTTGACCGTATAACCGGAATCCGAACGTGAGACTAATGTCAGATCTGCTTTATATCCTTCTCTGATATATCCACGATGCTTAACTTTGAATAATGTGGCAGGGTTATGGCTCATTAGTCTTGCAATATCCTGTAACGTGAGTGTGCCTAAGTCAGAGAGTTCAAGCATAATTGGGAGAGAATAGGGTAGAATGGGCATCCCTGAAGATGCTGTAAGACATCCTCCTTCTTTTTCACTCAACAGGTGTGGTGCATGATCTGTACCTATAAGGTCTATCTTGCCGTTAGTGAGAGCTTGACGTAGCGCTTGTCTATCGTTTATGGTTTTTATCGCAGGATTACATTTGATTCGGGCACCAAGCCGTTCGTAATCACTATCGGTGAAATATAGGTGGGCAGGGCAAACTTCTGCCGTAAACTGTTTTTGTCCTATCGGTCCTTTGGAAAATAAGGACAACTCTTTGGCCGTGGAGATATGTAAAATATGTAGCTTGACATTGGTGCCGGCGGCAATTTCAAGTGCTTTTGAAGTAGATGCATAGCAAGCCTCTTCACTACGTATCAGCGGATGGTATGATATTGGTGGTTCATGACCCAACTCTTTCGTGAATTTGTTGATGTTACGGTTAATGATGGTGCTGTCTTCACAATGTGCTGCAACAGGTATTGTGGCCATTTTAAATAAATCTTTGATGGCCCCTCTGTTATCCAAAAGCATATCACCGGTACTTGAACCCATGAAGAGTTTGATGCCGCATGTTCTCTTAGGGTCTATCTCCGATATTTCATCCAGATTGTTTTTTGTGGCACCAATATAAAAGGAGTAGTTTACAACAGATGATGTAGAGGCTATGGTCTGTTTAGCATGCAAAGCATTTATTGTAGTGGTCTGTGGGATGCAGTTCGGCATATCAAATACCGAAGTGACACCGCCTGCTGCGGCTGAATGACTTTCACTGTTTATCGTCCCTTTATGAGTTAACCCCGGCTCACGAAAGTGTACATGATCGTCAATGACACCGGGAAAGAGATATTTTCCGTAGCCGTCAATGACTTCAGTAAAATCGAATTTTGGAACGGAATCGACGGAATATATTCCTGTTATTATATCATCGTCAATAATGACTGAAGCGGTCTTAATAGAACCTTCATTAACGACAGAGGCGTTATGTATTAGCTTCAATCCCATGCCGATAAATTAAGCGGTTTTCTTTTGAGGAAAATTTCTGAACCAACTGGATATTTTGAGTTGAATAACACCAAAAAAAGCTTCTCCGAATATGCCACTACTCATCTTTGATGTTCCGAGTTCTCTATTGACAAAAATGACAGGGACTTCTTTAATCTTGAAGCCACATTTGAATGCGGTAAATTTCATTTCAATCTGGAAAGCATAACCTTTGAAACGGATTTTATCCAATTCAATAGTCTCAAGAACCTCCCTGCGATAACACTTAAAGCCGGCTGTCGAGTCACGCAAAGGTAATCCGGTAACGATATGGACAAATCTGGAAGCGAAGTAGGACATGAGAACACGTCCCATTGGCCAGTTGACTACATTTACTCCGCTTACGTATCGCGAGCCTATCGCAACATCATACCCTTCTTCATTACATGCATAAAAAAGGCGTGGTAAATCGTCGGGGTTATGTGAGAAATCGGCATCCATCTCAAAGATATAGTCGTATTTTTTTTCAATAGCCCACCTGAATCCTGCAATATATGCTGTGCCGAGACCTAGTTTGCCTGATCTTTCCACTAAAAACAATCTTCCGGTGAATTCTTTTTCCTGAAGGTCCTTTACTATTGCAGCTGTGCCATCTGGGGATCCATCGTCAATAATCAGTATGTGAAATCCCATCTCAAGTCTAAGTACGGCTCTGATGATATTTTCGATATTCTCTTTTTCGTTGTACGTCGGTATGATGACAACGTTTTTATTTGTACTCATAGGCATTCTGCATTTAATGCAAACTTATGAAAAAAAATTATCTGCGAACCTTTTTAGAGTTCTTTTTCTTGTTTCTATTCTTTCTTTTCTTCATTATGACTGATGTGATGATGACAATTACCACAATACCGACAAGTATGAGTGATGTAGCATTCAAACTGTCACCTTTTATTCTTGACCACATGTCGAGCATGGCCTCTGTACGATCGTCACAATCGTGCATCAGAGCGCAACGTTCAATGGTTGAGGCATCAGGATATTGAATGGAATTGACTTTGACACTGTCTGCGTCGGGACCGAAGAAGTATGAAAGATCGACGGTGCTGTCTAAAGTTGAGTCGATTCTGGCTTCCAATATTTCCGGAGTGCCAATGACGCTTACGTAACCTATTGCATCCATGTTCTTTATAGCATTCTCAGTCATACACATGAAATTGATGAAGTAACGGGCTGCCTTTTCGTTTTTTGCATATTTAGGTATTACCCAACCGTCAAACCAGACGTTGCTGCCCTCAACAGGAACTGTATATTCAAGTGATACGGCATCACCAACCTCATCTAATGCCCACATGGCATCACCGCTCCATGTTACGTTAATCCAAGCCTTGCCTTGAATCATGCGCTCTTTGCCGAAGTCCACTTCCCAACCTGATATGTTGCTCTTTGCGGCAATCATTGTGTCTTCGAACTGTTTTAAGGCTTCGTCTGAGGCATCGTTCATGACAATATCACGTGAGACGCTTCCTGACATGAGCTCAGATTGACGTACGTACATCATGATGGAACCGTAGACATCACGGAAGGCGTCTTTCATCAGAACCTTATTGTTGAATTTGGGATTCCAAAGGACATTCCATGTGGAAGCCTCTTCTGCTGTAACGTATTGAGTGTTATACAGGATACCTGTTGTTCCCCACATATAGCCTACTGAGTATTCATTGGCATTCTTTCCGGCAACAGACATTTTGTCGAACTGATCCTTTGCATATTGAGATACGTTGACGGTATAGTCGGGGGTATTGCCGAAATCACGTGAGATAGGGAGTAATAAGTCGTGCTTGAGCATTCTCTCGATGATATAGTCGGAAGGACAAACAACATCGTAGTCTTCATGTCCTTTCTCTATTTTTGTGAGCATCACTTCGTTGATGTCGAAAAGTTGATATAAGACATGTACCTCTTCGCCGCTCTGCTCCTTATACCATGTTTCAAACTCGGTTAGAAGATCTTCGTCGACATAGTCTGCCCAGTTATAGACCTTTAATATGTGACTGCGTTCTTCATCTTCTTTAGCAAAGCATGGTGAAGAGATACCAAACACTAATGCAACTAGCAGAAAGAGTCCAAGGATTTTTTTCATTTGCATATTATAGTTAAAGGGTTATTTCTTTTTTAATTTGGCGGCACGATGGTTTATGACGATAAGTAGAATAAGTACCGTCAGAAAAATGATGGCAGCCAGAGCACGAAGTTCCGGTGTAAGTCCTCCCTTCCTAACATCGGCATATATGTATGTGGAAAGGGTTTCCAGGCCGTCGCTTCCCTTTGTGAAAAGGGTTACGGCAAAATCATCTATAGAAAGAGTGAAGGCTAGAATAAAACCGCTTAACATTCCGGGCTTGATCTCAGGTATGATTACTTTCTTGAAAGCCTGAAACGGAGTGGCTCCAAGATCCAAAGCAGCTTCATAAATATTGGGATTCATGCGACTTAATCTTGGAATGACACTGAGCACTACATATGGCGTACAGAATACTATATGTGCAATGATGACCGAGATGTAGCCTCCGGAGATTCCTAAACTGACAAATAACAGAAACAGAGAGATACCTGTTATTATGTCGGGGTTTATCATTGGGATATTGTTTACAAACTGTATGGATTTCCTGATATTCTTGTTTCTGATGTTATATATCCCAACAGCTGCAAGACTACCTAAAAACATTGATACGGTAGCTGCGATTAAGGCAATAAACAGGGTATTAGTTATTGCGGATGATAAGGTCGAAGCATGTTGGGCCTCTCCTGAAAACAACGAAGTGTATAGGTCAAATGAGAATCCCTTCCATTCGCCGATTGATTTGGAATTGGTAAATGAGAAGATTATGATAATGGCTATCGGGGCATACAATATGGTTAAGAGTATGTACAGATATGTTTGGGCAAGATATTTTTTTATCATATCAGTCCTCCCTCATTAAGTTCATCGTCTTCGTTATTACTAAGAATGCTGGTAATAGCGATTATTATCAACATGATAAGTGAAAGTGCTGCGCCATAGTTCATCTTATCGCTTAACATCATGTTGTCCTGAATAATTGAGCCGAAAAGCCTTTTTGTATTTAGTGTAAGGATCTCGGATATGGCAAATGTGGATATGGTGGGCAGGAAAACCATCATGATTCCACTTACTATGCCCGGAAGAGAAAGCGGGAAGATGATTCTTTTGAATACCTCTTTCTTATTTGCTCCTAGATCTTGAGATGCCTCAATATAACCCTTGTCTATCTTTTGAATGGTGTTGTAGATAGGATAGATCATAAAAGGCAAGAAATCGTACACAAGGCCGAAGACTAATGCCCCTTCTCCGAGGTGGAGGTGCATGAAGTCGAATAGTGCTACTGTAGCAAGTGATCTCATGAGGATATTTATCCACATGGGCAGAATGAACAGGACTACCAGCGTACGCCCTTTGCTTAATTCGGAATGGGCGAGTATGTATGCAGCTGGGTAGCCAATCAGAATGCAAAGTGCTGTAGTCAGTATGGCAATGCCGATAGAGTAAATAAAGGTATTTATTGACTCTGACTGAGTGGCAAACTTAGCAAAGTGTTGAAGCGTGAATTCACCATCGTTTCCACGAAATGCATACACGGCTATCAATATTAGAGGCAGTACCACAAAAAGAACCAGAAAGAGAACGTAAGGTATTGCCCATGTACTACGTTTCATCACCAGTTTTGAGATTGTCATATTTTTCTGATAATCTTAATGTACTTAGGAGGAATCTTAATACCGACCATGTCACCGTCGTCCCATACATCGTTTGTGTCTACGAAGATATCATCTCCATCGTCGGTGGTTACTGTGATAAGGTAATGGTTACCTTTATAAAGTATAAATGATACTATTCCCGATATGGCTTCGTCATCGACGTTGTCCATTAGTTCAATGTGGTCGAAATCAACACTTACCTCGACTTCTTGACCATTTTCATAACCTTCCGTTTCTTTGCACTCAAACTCACAGTTTAATATGTTGACGTGAGTGTCATCGATTATGGTGCCTTTCAATACATTGGTTACACGTTCTTTGTGCATGACGTGTATATCTGAAGGCTTGATAATCAGACTGACCTCCTGACCGGTATCAAAGGAGTTGTAGTCTTGTATGATTAGTTCGTAACCTCTGTCTGTGATTACTGTCATCTCATAGTGAACTCCTTTGAAGATACAGGTCTTGACAACACCGTTTATCATGGCTGAGTTGTTTCTTGCCATGATATAGATATCTTCTGGGCGGAGTACAACATCTACGTGTTCGTCCTTTTTAAACCCTTCGTCGACACATTCGAATTCATGATACATGAACTGAACCAAACGGTCTTGTTTCATGATGCCGTTCAGAATGTTGCTGTCTCCAATGAAATCGGCTACGAACGGGTTAACCGGTTCGTTATATATATCTTCAGGCCTTCCTATCTGTTGGACTTTACCTTTATTCATCACCACTATGGTGTCGCTGAGGGTCAGCGCCTCCTCCTGATCATGAGTTACATATATGAATGTTATGCCTAAATCCTTATGCATCTGTTTCAACTCCAGCTGCATGTCTTTACGCATCTTCAGGTCAAGCGCCGCTAAAGGTTCGTCCAATAGAAGTACCTGAGGACGGTTAATGATAGCACGTGCTATTGCAACTCTCTGTTGCTGTCCTCCCGACAAGGAATCTACATCGCGCTCTTCATAATCGGTCATTCCTACTATTTTTAGCACTCTACGGACCTGTTTGTCTATTTCCGATTCTTTGATTTTTCTGAGCTTGAGTCCGAAAGCGACATTCTCATATACATTTAGATGAGGAAAGAGTGCGTATTTTTGAAATACGGTATTCATAGGTCTCTGATGGGGAGGGACTTGAGTGATGTCCTTTCCATTCATTCTGATATCTCCTTCGGATACTTGATTGAATCCGGCGAGGAGCCTAAGTAGTGTGGTCTTGCCACAGCCGGATGGGCCTAGAATGGTTACGAATTCGCCTTTTTTAATAAAAAGACTCACATTATCGAGTACCTGCTTGTCGCCAAACCACTTGGATACGCGGTCAAACTCAATGATGTAAGCCTTGTCCTTACTTGTAGATTTTTTACCAGCAGCGGCTGATGGGATATCAGGTGCGTGTTGAGTGCAGTCCTCTCCGTAGAGCGGTACAGATGAACTGTAGTTGTCGTTTTCGGTCATTTCAGTAAAAAAGCATAAGAAACTATCCTAATATTTCGGGTTGCAAAGATAGTTTTTTTGTACTTTTGCTACAAAATAATATCTAACAAAATTCTTAAGATGATGAAGAAATTAATTGTATCGGTTTTGTTGATTTTGTCTGTTTACTCTGTGAATGTTAAGGCAGAAGATAACGGCTTTTCTATGGACTTTGGAACTGATGTTACTACGAACTATATTTGGCGTGGTTACAAACTGGCTGATCTTTCAGTGCAGCCTGAGATTTCAGTCAATTATGCTGGCAGTAATTTAGATCTCTCTTTTGGCGTTTGGGGTACTGCAAGCCTGGTACAGGATTATTATTCTGAGATAGATGCTTTCGTTTCTGCTTCACTAGGTAACTTCACTTTGTCAGTAACGGATTATGGCACTCCAAATACATATTTTGATAAGTTTAATGAGAATCATGCTTTGGATATTGC
>CAZYFO010000008.1:0-30156 GCA_964646955.1 uncultured Bacteroidaceae bacterium
CCTGCTTTTTTTAGGAAAGAGGGATCGCTGATGAATTTATCAATCAGAATCTGGAGCGAATAGGCATCTGTGATTTCAAATCCCCCCTTCAGTCGCAGAAGCTCCTGTGCTTCGCGGAAACGTTTGTTGTTTGGTCCGAAAATAACCGGAACATTGAAAACAGCAGCCTCCAGAACATTGTGAATACCTACTCCAAAGCCACCTCCGATGTAGGCGATATGACCATATCTGTATATCGAAGACAACAAGCCGTAACAGTCAATAATCAAACAGTTGTAGTTTCCTACATTATCGTTTGTTGCTTGTGACAATCTAATGGATTTTCTCTCTGAGAACATGCCCTCAATCTGTTTCAGATGGCTTTCATCAACCTCATGAGGTGCGATAATCAGTTTCCAATCCGCTTTTTTCTCAAAATATGGAATGAATATAGCTTCATCCTGGGGCCATGAACTGCCGGCGATGAAAGTGGGATTGCCGTTGACAAAAGTCTCTATGACAGGAACATTTTTTGCTTCGGCAGCAACTTCAAGCACTCTGTCACAACGTGTATCGCCCACAATAGAAACATTGTGAACACCAATGCTAGCCAAAAGATCCTTAGAGTGACGGTCCTGAACGAAAAGATGCTCAAAAGTCTTCAGACAGTTGGAATAAATCCCGCCGTACCATCTGAAGAAAGACTGATTATCCCTAAAGATAGAAGAAACGCTGTAAGTCTTTATCCCGCGTTGTTTCAGACCGCGCAGGAAATTAGGCCAAAACTCGTATTTGATGAAAAAAGCCTTCTCGATGTTTATCAATTTGAAGAACCTGTTCACGTTGCTACTGATATCAAAAGGCATGTAGCACACTATGTCAGCGTTCGAATAGTTCTTACGAACCTCATATCCTGAAGGAGAGAAGAATGTCAGCAGAATCTTACACTCGTGATGATTGGCATGAATAGACTCCATCAAAGGTCGAGCCTGTTCGAATTCGCCTAGTGAGGAGACATGAAACCAAAGGTATTTGGCATCCTTGTCAACCTTCTCCTTGAGAGTATCGAAGATCTGGTTATGCCCTTTGACCAGCAAACGGGCTTTTTTGTTGGCAATTGTGGCAATATGAACGCCAAGGGCATAAAACCCTATTCCTATTGAGTATAAAAGCATTGTTCAGTTTTTAGTGGATTGAAGTTATGGCACGTCTTGCGCGTCTCAACGTCTCTTCCTTGCCAATAAAATCAGTTATCAAGAAAATATGCGGTCCCATTGCAGCACCGACTAATGTAACACGAAGAGCGTTCATCACCCTGCCTACAGCATAACCCTTTGATGCAACCCATTCCATTACCTTAGGTTCCAAAACCTCACCGCGGAAGTCCGGTTCAGCCTCAATGAAATCGCACAATTCGGCAGTTGTCTTAGGTGCATCCTCTTTCCACCATTTTTTGACAGACTTCTCTTCATACTCGGTGGGAGCCGTAAAAAAGAAATATCCGTTGTCCCAAAGCTCACCAATGAAGTTTACGCGGTTCTTTATCATTCCTATTGCTTGAGAGGCGCGTTCCAAGGATACGGAAACGCCATGTTTCTCCAATACGGGCATGAAAAGTCCTGCAATCTCGTCATCGGATTTACTCATTATATATTCGTGGTTGAACCAAACCAACTTCTGATAATTGAAACGGGCACCTGCCTTGCTACATTTTTCAATGTTGAACAGGGGAACCATCTCGTCCATTGTCATCATCTCCAAATCATTACCCGGGCTCCAGCCCAACAGAGCCAGGAAATTTATCACAGCCTCAGGTAAATAATCCTTCTCACGATACCCTGATGAGACCTCGCCGGTCTTTGGGTCATGCCATTCCAATGGGAACACGGGGAATCCTAAACGGTCACCGTCACGTTTGCTGAGCTTACCGTTTCCTTCAGGTTTAAGCAGCAGAGGCAGATGTGCAAACTGAGGCATAGTATCGCTCCATCCGAAAGCCTCGTACAGAAGCACATGCAGAGGAGCCGAAGGCAGCCATTCCTCACCGCGAATCACATGAGAAACCTCCATCAGGTGATCATCGACAATGTTCGCCAGATGATAAGTAGGCAGCTCATCCACAGACTTATACAGAACCTTATCGTCCAATATGGAAGAGTTTATAACCACCTTACCGCGAATCATATCGTCAACCATAACCTCACGACCCGGCTCTATCAGAATACGAACTACATATTGATTTCCTTCTGCTATCAAAGCATCCACTTCAGATTTGTGCATTGAAAGAGAGTTCCTCATCTGCATACGTGTAGATGCATCATATTGAAAATTAGGAATCTCGTTTCTTTTTGCCTCCAGTTCTTCCGGAGTGTCGAAAGCAATATAAGCCTTTCCTGCATCAAGTAGCAGGGCAACATATTTCTTGTAAATATCTTTACGCTCCGACTGACGGTACGGTCCGTATTTGCCGCCGAAAGATACACCCTCATCAAACTTTATACCCAGCCATTCGAAAGAGTCCAATATATATTGCTCAGCTCCCGGCACAAACCTGTTGGTGTCAGTATCCTCTATTCTGAAAATCAAATCACCGTCATGCTGACGTGCAAAAAGATAGTTATATAGAGCTGTACGTACGCCTCCAATGTGGAGAGGACCTGTTGGACTCGGTGCAAAACGCACTCTGACTCGACGACCGTTTAAAACATTTTCTGCCATAGTTAGCGGCTATTTCGTGAAAAACCTTGCAAAAATAACTCTTTTTTCGATGATATGGAAACAATATTATCACTATCCGCAATTCATAAAAGAATAGAATGAAAAGTTTTTGTAATTTTATCTCTTCAAAGTAATACTACCTGATATGGTCAATAATAATTTGAGTCAAGGATTTTTGAAGAACAACAAGACCTTCATGATTTTTCTGGCAGTCATAGCTGTTGTTCTGATTGTCTATTCAATGCCAAAGAATCGTTCCCGGCATTATGAATTCTCTCAAGGCAAACCATGGACCTATAATGAACTTATTGCCCCTTTCAGTTTCTCAATTGAAAAGAGTGAAGAAGACCTCAAAAATGAGATAGACAGCCTTCGTGCCAATTTCTCACCATATTTCAGTTATGATAATTCTATATCTCAACGTGTCATCAGAAGTTTCGAATCGTTATATTCCGAGACATTGCATAGCAAAATATCCAATCATACTTATCAAGCTTTACATAATCGATTGCAGGAAATATATAAGGGTGGGATAATTTCTCCCGAGACAGAAGGGTTGTTGGAGGGTTCAAAAGCCTCCTATCTTCGCATATACTCCGGCAATACATCCAGTTTCCTGTCAATCAACGCAGTACGTGATGAAAAAGCCGCCTATCAGTATCTAACGTCAGTAGATATGCCGGACCATGACAGATACTCTTTGCTTCAGTTTAATCTTGAGGATTTCATACAGCCTAATATGGTTTATGACATTACAAAATCCAAAGCCGATCTGACCGCTCAGGAGAATCAGATCTCACATTTCAAAGGAATGGTAGTGGCAGATCAGAAAATCATAGATCATGGAGAAATCATTGATGACAACACATACCAAATAATCAAGTCATATATAAAAGTCATCACCGCCAGGACAGAGACAAAAAAGTTTCAGCTCTTAACTTGGACCGGCCAGTTTCTCTTAGTGTCCCTCCTGTTGACATTGTTATATTTCTATCTGATGATATATAGAGCAGACAATATTGATAGTCGCAGTAAGCTCATCTTCATTTTCGGTTCGATAGCCCTATTCACAGTACTGACCTGTCTGTATGTTGAATATACTGCGTGGAGCATATTCATACTGCCAAGTGCCATGCTTGCAGTATTGTTACATATTTTCTTGGATTCCAGAACGGCCTTTCTCATTTACTTGATACACATATTGATCTGTTCTGTTGTAGTTCAGATGTCTTACGAGTTTGTCTTGTTGCAGTCTGTAGCCGGACTGACAGGAATATACAGCCTTCGTGAGCTTTCGCAACGTTCACAGCTATTGAGGACTACTTTTTTGATTTTTCTCTCATATTGTATCATCTGGACATCGCTACAGTTAATACAGATTGAGCACATCAAAGACATTGATTATATGATGTACGTAATGTTCGCCATAAATTGTGTACTAATACTTCTCATATATCCGCTTCTTTTTATAGTAGAAAAGTCCTTCGGGTTTACTTCAAACGTAACCTTGATAGAACTCTCAAATTTCAATCAGCCCTTACTCAGAGAATTAGCGGAGAATGCCCCCGGTACCTTTCAGCACTCCATTCAAGTCTCCACTCTGGCCGCCGAGGCTGCCAATCGAGTAGGAGCGAGTGCACAGCTGGTACGTACCGCTGCTCTTTATCACGATATTGGCAAGTTGGCCAATCCTCCATTTTTTGTAGAGAATCAGACCGGAACCAATCCGCATGAGAAACTTAAACCCGAAGAGAGTGCCGTTATCATCCTCAGACATGTCAATGATGGCCTGAAGTTGGCAGAAAAGTATGGGCTTCCGAGTGCCATACGTGATTTCATTGACACACATCACGGTTCGGGAATAGCAAAATTCTTCTATGTCAAGTATCAGCAGAATAATCCTGATGTTGAAGCTGATCCCTCTCAGTTCCGATATACAGGAACCAATCCGACTACAAAAGAGACAGCTATTCTAATGATGGCCGATTCCGTTGAGGCTGCTTCGCGCAGTCTTGTGGAATATACCGAGGAAAGCATCGCAGCGATGGTGGATAGGATTATTGACACACAGTTAGGTGAAGGCTTCTTCAAAGAAAGCCCATTGACATTCAAGGAAATAGCGGAGATAAAAGAGATCTTCAAAGAGAAGTTGAAGACCATGTATCATACACGTATCAGCTATCCCGAGTTAAATCCTGAGACCGATACTGAACCTATTATGCGGGGTCCACGTCGAAGAAAATATTGATTCCGTGGTATCTGACATCGCTTTCAATCATCTTCGCAGCTTTCAGCAGAGATTCATTGACCTCAACAAAAGAGGTTGAGAGTCTGGTTTTTACAAGCATCTTGCGCATATATAGAGATTGAACTCTTGCAACGGCCGGAGCGTCAGGTCCCAAAACCATCTCCGTTCCGAATAGTTTAACAAGCCGGTTAGCAAGAAGAGATGCCGCTTCATCCAATAACCTCTCATCTCGTCCTTTCAGCCATACCTCCGTCAGACGTGAATAGGGAGGATAGGAGAAAAGCTTGCGCTCATTCATCTGACTTGAGAAGAAAGACATGTAGTCACCTCCCGTCATCTTTACCAGCACATCTTGATTCGGATCTTTTGTCTGAATAACCACCAGTCCCCGACGATGTCTGCGTCCTGCCCTGCCGGATACCTGAGTCATCAATTGATAAGCTCTCTCTTCAGCACGAAAATCGGGGAAATTCATCATCTGATCAGCCTGGAGTATACCCACAACACTCACGTTGTCGAAATCCAGTCCCTTGGACACCATCTGTGTACCAATCAGAATGTCAGTCCTTCCGTTCTGAAAATTCTCCAGAATCTCTTCATATCTGCCTTTTGTCGATGCAGAATCCATATCCAACCGTTCTACACGAGCCTGGGGGAACAAACTATTAACCATCTCCTCTATACGCTCAGTGCCGAAACCCATCCCGTGAAAAGCGCGTGCACCGCATTTTGGACACACTCTAGGAACAGTGTAACTCCTGCCGCAATAGTGACATACTGATGCATTGTTGGATTTATGATAAGTAAGACTCACGTCACAATGAGAACATTTCTGAATCCAGCCACACTGCTCACACTCTACAACAGAGATATAACCGCGTCTGTTGTGAAACAAAATAACCTGTTCTTTTGCGCTGAGAGCATCGGTTATATGATTTATCAGTTGTGGAGAGAACAGCCCATTCATATATTTCTTACGCCTCATTTCGGCTATGTCCACAACTTCAATTTCGGGAGTAGGAAGATCCAGATAACGCTCGGAAACAGTCACCAAGCCATATTTTCCTTGAAGAGCATTGCAGTAACTCTCCAATGACGGAGTCGCCGAGCCCAGCACAACCTTGGCTTTGCCATACAGTGCCAGCATGACAGCCGTGTTTCGCGCGTTATACCTTGGCGCCGGACTCTCTTGTTTGAAATTGGTCTCATGCTCTTCATCCACAATTACCAGCCCCAGCTTCTTAAAAGGCAACATAACAGCTGAGCGTGCACCCAACACCAACCCGTATGGAGCATCGCCTATCTGCTTATTCCAGATTTCTACACGTATCTCATCGGAGCATCGCGAGTGATATACACACATGTCATCTCCAAACACACGTTGCAGACGCCACATAATCTGTGTAGTAAGTGCAATTTCCGGTAGTAGATACAGAACCTGGTTACCCTTTTCCAGCTGCTCCTTTATCAGATGAATATAAATCTCCGTCTTACCGCAAGACGTCACGCCGTGTAAAAGACAGACATTCTTTGTCTTGAAACACTCCTTGATCTCCTTCATCGCCTTTTGTTGAACATCATTCAGACTAGCGGGAGATATCAGTTTCTCTGTGAATTTGGGAACCCGTCCAACCTCGACCTTGTAAAAAGATAGAATATCCTTCGATTCCAATGCCGAAAGCGCAGCAGTAGAGTTACATTTCTCCAAAATGTTACGTCTTGATACCGGTTTCTGCAGCTCTTTCTCCTCATTCATGCCGGAGATATTCATGAAGCACTCCAATAACTCAGCTTGTTTAGCACTTCTCTTCTTCAGACCGCTGATAATGTCAGTAACAGAACCTATTTCGATGTTCTCACTGAGTCTTACATAAATCTCCGTCTTCGGTTTATAACCATCTCTCTCTTCATCCTTTCCGGGGCGCATGCCGGAAGGAAGCAATGCCTTCATTACATCTCCGACGGCGCACAAGTAATACTCGGCAATCCAGTTCATCAGTTTCAACTGACTCGGTAAGACCGATGGAGAGTTGTCTAAAAGTTGCTCAATATCCTTCACCTCATATTCAGTGGGCTTGTCAGAGTGGATACGAAAAACTATCCCGGTATACCTTTTGTTACGTCCGAACGGAACGTAAACTCTGGAACCGGGATATATGCTCTGCTGCAACGCCTCCGGAACACTATAAGTGAACAGCGAATGCAGCGGAACGGGCAATATGACGTCTGCAAAGAGCATCAATGTCCGTTATTGCTTTTTAGAATCTGAGAGTAAGAGAAACCTGAAGAATTTTCTGACTTATGGCTTCATCTATCAAAGCATCAGCCGCTTTGTAGTTGGCAAGAGTAACACCGTCAGCAAACTGCTCGTAGGTACTCTTATCCTTAAGAGGCATATTATAATTTATCTCAACATCCAATTTGTCGAGTAGCCTAACACCGGCTCCCACATTCAGTGAAGTCACCACTTTCTCTGCAGTGAACTTGCTCAGATCATTGTTGGTGTCATAAATGAACTTCTCAGCATCGCCGATGTTAAAGTCAAACTGAGGACCTACATGAACGAGAACAGCCAGCATATTACCTAATCCGAATTTGCCTTTTAGCGATACAGGAACCGAGATATACTGCTGCTTCATATCTTCATCCTTGGACAGAGTCATACCGCTCTGGGAATAAAGAATAGCACCGTCGATACCTACTCCAATAACTGGAATCTGAAATTCCAAAGCCGGACCGAAGAAAAAACCTGTGTAAGAGTCTTCGGACTGAACAGACGAAACAGTCACATCAGAAATGTCACTGTTAGCGAGGTTAAGACCACCTCTGATACCGAATGTCGTCTGAGCAAACGATGTAGTAGAAACCGCCATCATAGCGCTAAACAACAAGATGCATAATTTTTTCATAAAGATTTTATTTAAAATTGTTTTAGCAAAGGTAATGAAATGTCTTGAAAAACATCTCAAATAAAAAAATCGATGATTTTTTTTCAACCTTATCTACTCTAGGCATAGAAAGCGATGCTTTCACCCAACGAAGACTTTCAATTATTGATTGCCTCTACGAACTGAGACACGTGCCTGAGGCTGTCTGGGCATCTTTTCTGCCTTTGGAGATTTCTCAATTTTTGGAGCCTTTTCCGCTTTCACACTATTTACAGACTCTTTTTCGCTCTTCTTAGAGTTATTATCTATAGATTCGGAAACAGACTTTTTCTCCTCTTCGGTTCCCCAAAGACTCTTCTCGAAGTCAATCAACTGCTTCTCAATCAGCTGTTGTTCCTTCATAATCAGAGAGTCGTTCTCACTATATTCCGAGATAGCCTGATTTCTCAGATTTGCAGTCTTGTATATATCTCCCTCGTACTGATGCATCACAAAATAGTCATCCAATGACATATTTGTAGTATTGTTATAGCTGCTCGTCATGACTAAAGTTTGTCCCAAATACGGACTTATCTCATCATAATTCAGCCAGAACATAGGATACTGAGTCGATTCCGTCCCGAAATCACTGCGCATCAGAACCGGACAGATAGCCGTAACACGTGTCTGATAGTCAGAAGTACGCCTATCCAGATAGTTACTCTCCTTAATATAATACTTCATAACCTCGCCGCTCGGCATGTCAGCAGGCGCCACTTTATACTTGCCGTCAATCTTCTCGTAATAGATATAGAACTTGTCCAGCATATTCTCTATATCCAGCAAGTTTTCGGCAGTAAAAGACTCATTACCGTCCAGCCTGTATTCGTAGGCCTTTATTTTACCATCCAAAATCAGGTTGAATACCAGAGTGAAGAAGTTCACACGATCACCAATAGGCTCTTCAGGATAGTACAGAGCCGCATTCTTCTCCTTTTTCAGGTCCAGTTCTCTATATATATCGCGCCTCCAAGCCACTTCGGTAGGTGTCCCCGTCTGACCTGTATATTGTGATTTTGCACGTTCAGAGAGAGTCACTGCTGTAGGGCTCTTTTGTTCCTGTTGCTGCTGTTGCTCTTGCTGCCTGCGTGGTGGCTGGGCATTCATTGCAGTACATACCAGCAACAATGCCAGTGAAAAAACAATACCTTTTCTATTATTCATAACTATCATAGTTTCAAAATAATCAATTCAAAATAACCTCAAGAGACGTAGTCAGTTGACGTTCTATACCGTCAGGACCAATAGCCTTCACCCTCTGAATATAGAAACGCTTGTTGCGCGTAAGCTTTTGGAAAGTATTTTTCTGTCTTTCAGAAAAGTGAGTACCATTTGACAGTTCCGAAACGGCATTACCCATAGGATCGAAAAAAGTAGTCTCAAATCCCAATACCGTAAAACCGATATTCAACAGACCATCATCAATAGCCGCTACTATTCCGTCTGCTGCCATCAGATTCTTCTTTGAAAGAGGAGCACCACCACGGAATCTCTGCTTGTTTCCATTCTCATCAATGTATTCGATAAATGGAGTAGGGTCAGGTAGTTGACGTACCCTGAAAGAATACTCACCCATGCTCTGACGTCTGCCCTCCTGGTTAGCCGAAACCGAGATTATAAAATCCTGACCCACCTTGGAAGGCTTGGCGATAAATCCGTTTACATTAGCTCTTAGAGTACCGTTCCCGTTTTTTATTGTAGCCGAAATCATGTTACTGGGCACACCCGGAACAGAAATACTTATCGGGTTGTCATAACCGGCGTACAACACATTCATAAGAGTGGCCGATACGGTAGCCAGAGGAGATACCACAGAATATTTCTGAGAGAAATTGCGTCTTAGCACTCCACTACCCGTGTTCAGCTCCATATATCCGTCCAATGAAAAGTCACCTGTACGATTACACGGAATCTGGTACCACCCGTCTTCCGACTCAATCTGTTTGCCGTCAATGAAAATAGCCGGTTTGGCTGTAGAATCGACCGCCGCCATAATGATACGGGCAGAGAAAGAGTTACCCTGCACCACATTCTGAGAAGTAGGAATTACGTAAGCATTAATAGCGTTCACTCTCAGATCGCCCACATCAATATTATTCACCAAAGTATGCAAAACCTCACCCTCCGCATAACGAACATCATTCTGAAGTTTGGTCAGTAGAGTGATAGACGCTGCCACAGGCATATTCTCGAAATTATACTCCTGCCAGTTCTTACCCAACGCGCCGGCCTTCAGAGGCACCTCCGTGCTGAAATTGTTTTTGATAATCTCACGTTGAGTCTCATTGTTCACCATTTCAAGAATCTGCTCGCGGTAGCTGTTAATCGCATTATACAGCTCCTTGCCTCTTTTCTTTGTTGGAGACAACATCACTTGTGTAGATGCCTCCAGATCCTCTTTATTCTTTATATCATTGACATCCGCATCCTTTCCATCAGCCTCTTCAGCAATCAGTTGTTTCAGTTCGTCAGCAAACAAAAACAGAGAGTCGGACATCTGCTTCACATAGAGCGCCTTCTGATACCATTCGCCAACCTTTTCGTGGTTTACAGAATCGGCTGCAGCAAACTCCCGGTACAAAGCCTCATTCTGAATAGTAGCATTGGTCGTACTCTTTGAGAGACTCTCTTCCACAATAGAAAAACCATTCAGCACGTCAGATGAGATATTCATCGCAAGCATAGCCAGCAAGACTATGTACATGAGATTAATCATCTTCTGACGATTCGATGGCGGCCTCTCTACAATCTTTCTTTTCATACCTTATCCGTATTTCCAATCTGTGAGTTCACCTTCATCGCCTCAACCATACGTGCATATACACGATTCAGCTCCTCGATTTGTTCCACCATACGACGAGTCTGTTCATTCACCTGGTCAATATTATTCATCTGAGAACTTACCGAACGCAGGTGCATCTCGTAGAAGGTATTAATACTAATCAGATTACGTCCTAAAGTATCAATCTCCTCAGTGCTGCTGGCAATCTTTTCGGATTGGTTACAGATAGCAACCATCTTTTCCGTAAGACTACGCAGTCTCTCCAGATAATCCTGAGTAACCTGTTCCACACCGTCAATATTCAGATTGCCGCCCTCTTGAGCACCACCGCGAACCTGAGCGATACCAACCTCTTGAGCAGCACCACCACCTTGAGCCATTCCCTCTTGAACAGTCACGTTTCCAACAATTCTAATGGCAGGGCCATCATGTCCGGCAGCGCGAGATCCGGAAGAAACCACTCTCGTCTCCTCCTCTTCCTCTATATCGTCCTCTTGCAGCCCCTCTTTATTAGGGATAAAAGGCTTCTCAAATCCCGAAATAAAGAAAACCAAAACCTCAGTGCTCATGCCAATGAATAACATCAGGTTGGCACCTGTGATATGAGTCAGTTTAAATAACGCACCCAATATAACAATAGCAGCACCCCAGCTGTAACAATAGTTAAGCAGAATTCTGCCCTTCTTTGTATCCAAATAATCCTGGACTCTATCCAGTAAATCTTTCTTTTCCGTATTATCCATTGTGATATCTTATTTTTCTATTAATTATCGGCGTGAAGATTTGGTGCCGGTACTTGTTGCAGTACCCACCTGAGTCCTTACACAGCGGAAGCCAATGTACGAACGCTGTTCATTCTGATATTCAAACGTCCTCCATGAGGATTCGATAAATTTCTCAGGATCCTTCCATGAGCCGCCTCTGATAGTCTTCTTTTTCATATAATAAGGATCCTCTATCGCTGCATTGTAAAAAAGCTCAGGATTCATATCATTCATCTGTAAAATGCCAGCCTCCGTATATACCGTTGATGTCCACTCAGCCACATTGCCGGCCATGTCAAACAGGCCGTTGCTGTTAGGTTTGTATGAACCCACTTTGGTAGTAATCAGACTGCCGTCCTTAGTATAGTTACCGCGTTCAGGTTTGAAGTTGGCATAGAAACAGCCATTCTCATCTTTAGAGCCCTCCACTATCCATGGATATTTATTGCCTTCTTCTCCGCGTGCTGCAAACTCCCACTCCGCTTCTGTCGGTAGTCGGTAACGCTGTACATACTTGGCTTGAGCTCCCAATCCTGCTAACAGATAGTTGGTACGCCATGCGCAGAAAGCATTTGCCTGTTCCCAGCTGACACCTACCACCGGGTAATCGGCGTAATTGGGATGAGTAAAATAGAGCCTCATATAAGTCTCGTTATTCGCATTAGGGAAATCGTTTACCCAGCATGTAGTGTCCGGATATACGTTTACAATATAAGTATTAACGAAGTCGAATGTACCGGACAAAGGCCTGTTAATCGTCTCACTTATTATCTTTCCTTCCTCGTTGATGTAAGCGGTATCCTTAGAAATCATCACCACCTCGCTTGCATTAACATTGCGATCAGTATTTCTGTTTCTCTCTTTCGGATCGAGCCTGTTTTTGCGTAGGGCAGCCTGATTATAGTCGAAAATCTCATATCTGTAGTTCAGCTGCTTCACATCCAGCATCTTCTCACCCGTAAAAGGATGTCTGTAATAGACACTCTCTATGGCACGTGCCTGATCCTCATTTGGCCTAGCCCAAGGAATAGGAATTGCCCAGTTCAAATGTGGAGTCACCGGCTCACCGAATTTGTCTTCCGTTATCAAGAAAGCCTCATCGCCGCCGTAAGCCGGGTCAGCTAAACGTGTACGTATTATCGAATCACGCACCCAATTTATAAATTGTAGGTATTTCGCATTGGAAACCTCTTTCTCATCCATCCAAAAAGACTCTACCGATACATCCTTAACAGGTACAGACGCACCCCAAAGAGAATCCGTGCTCTCTTCTCCCAAAGCCAGAGAACCGCGTTTAACCAAAACCATGCCGAAAGGAACAGGCTCGCGCTGAGCTGTTCTACGAACTCCCGTAACCTCGCCGCCTATCACCATAGAAGAGCTACCGCTGGTACAGGCATTCTGAATCAGCAAAACAAATATTAATCCTAAAACAATCAGACTTTTTGATTTCATTAGTTTATCACTCATATTATAAATATCTTACGCTCTTATGAACATTCTTTCCCTTCTTAAAGAAATCCACATCCATAGAGTAACTGATTATCAAATCATGGCTACCATTTTGATAGCCCACGTTATCTGTGAAAATCTCGTAGGCATAGCCCACCAACACCTTTCTTATCTTTCCTCCCATCAACACCGTCACTGATACTCCCGGCGAATATGTCAGACCTCCGTAAAACATGGTCGATTCATACTCATATTTTGTTCTCACCGTAACGTCAGTCCTCCAGAAATCCAGGTCGGACATCACTTGAAAGCATGGTTGTACCGATAATAACGGATTTGTGAGCTGTATATTGCATCCTCCTCCAAAATATATAGAAGGTGATATTTTAAGTTCCGCCACCTTCCCACTGCCTTTTCCATATCTCGCCGTAGGAGAATTCAGGTGCTGGGCCGACGCGCCCAGATAAAAGTTATTCCTCACGTAAAGCATTCCAGCGCTTATATCGCCCGTAGTACCATTCTCGTTGCCCTTTGGAAATGCCGGATCGTTAGGGTCCGTCGTATCCACATTCCCGGATTCAAACGACTCACCCATCACACCCACACCTGCTCCCACATTTATCCACCCATTCTTCAAAGGGAACTTAAATGCATAATTCAGCATGATAAGTTTGTGCTTAAACAGACCAATAGACTCATTTAATAGTCCCGCGCCTCCCGAATGCCTACCTCCCCCATAAGGAAGAACCGTGTTCGCCCCGAAATACATAGTATTGGGAGCACGCGTATACCCGGCCAATTGCATGGCATAAGACCCTACAATGTTCATTTTGTCATTTCTGTTCATTGCTGCAGGGTTATACAGATTCTCAACAGCCCAGTAATGGGTGAAGTGCGTATCATACTGAGCTTTTCCGACAACGGAAAAACCCAATAAGACCAAAAAAACAGTTAGTTTCCTTTGAAACATCATTAGGAATAACGAGAAACGCCTTCTTTTATTATATAAAGGTGGTATTATGACATAGATAAGTCACATATTACTAATAAAAAAATTCGAAACATTTTGTCTTTGTGGAAATAAAGTGTAATTTTGCGCCGCTTATCAGCAAAGAGGAAAAAGTCAAAACAAAAAAATAAATAGTCAAAAAATGATCATTGTTCCAGTAAAGGAGGGCGAGAACATAGAGCGTGCCCTTAAGAAGTTTAAGAGAAAATACGAAAAGACCGGTGTCGTTAAAGAATTAAGACGTCGCAAACAGTTCGACAAACCGTCAGAGCTAAAGCGTCTTAAGATGGAACACGCCATTTATGTTCAAAAATTGCAGCAGGTAGAAGAATAAAAAACCCTCTCTAACTTGCATTTTTGCATTCTTTTCTATATATTCGTCACTGAATCCAATCAGTGACGAATTTTTGTTATGTACGTAGATCAGTTTATCGATTATCTTAGATTAGAGAGAAACTACTCAGAAAAGACAGTTTCCAGCTATCGTAGCGATCTGGATCTTTTTAAGAAGTTCATAGGTCGTTTGGATACCTCGATAGACCTGCTAACTGTCGATAAAGATGTAATTCGTCTTTGGGTGGTAGAAATGATGGATGGTGGGCTCACCTCTACCTCTGTAAATCGTAAGCTCAGCACTTTACGTTCCTTCTATCGCTTTCTGCGAATTCGCGGACTTGTCGACAGCTCACCGGTGGCCTCAATACGCGGTCCCAAGAACAAAAAACCTCTTCCCCAGTTCGTCAAGGAGAGTGAGATGAACACTCTGCTCGATGATGTTGACTTAGGCGACGGTTTTTTGGGAATACGAAACAGGACCATTATGGCTACCTTCTACGAGACCGGTGTCAGATTGTCAGAACTGATAGGACTTGATGATCGTGATGTAGATTTGTCAGGTGGAACATTAAAAGTCACCGGCAAACGCAACAAACAACGTTTTATTCCTTTTGGCAATGAGTTGTCCACCCTTTTCAGTCAATATCTGGAATCGCGGGCGTCACAGTTCGGAAATACTCAGGGAGCATTCTTTCTGGATGCCAAAGGCAATCGTATCCCGCGCCATCAAGTTTATCATCTGGTCAAGAACGCATTGACTGTGGTCTCGTCGGTAGCCCGTAAAAGTCCGCATGTACTTCGTCACACCTTTGCTACCACCATGCTTAATCATGATGCCGAGCTGGGTGCGGTAAAAGAACTTTTAGGTCATAGCAGTCTGTCCACCACCGAGATTTATGTACATACAACATTCGAAGAGCTGAAGGAAATTTATAAACATGCTCATCCTAGAGCGTAAAATCAGACGTATTATGGAAATTAAGATCAAAGCGTTGCATTTCACAGCAACAGAACAGCTTCAGGCGTTCATTCAGAAAAAGTGTGCAAAGTTAGAGAGAGTTCACGATCAGATTCTAGGCATAGATGTAGTTTTAAAAGTTGTAAAGCCGGAAACTGCACTAAACAAGGAAGCTCAGATCACTGTTCACATTCCGAATGATGATATTTTTGCGGAGAAAATCTTTGATACTTTTGAGGAAGCTACGGACAGTTGTCTTGAAGCGATCACCAAACAGCTTAAAAAAAGCAAGGAAAAGCAGCGTAACAAATAAAAAAACCCGTTTTTTTTTGCTGAACAAAAAAAAGGCAATATCTTTGCACCCGCTCCGCTCCACATGAGGGGGCGGGTGTTTGTTTTTATCGCCGCTATGGCTCAATGGTAGAGCAACGCACTTGTAATGCGTAGGTTGTTGGTTCGATTCCGACTAGCGGCTCAGAATGGTGGATTAGGTATTTATGACAAATGAGTGGGAAAGCTTGCTTTCACAATCATTTGGCGGAAATACCGAAAGAAGACGACAGTCTTCTTAACGCGTCGAGGAAGGACCGTAGGCTTTAGCCGTAGGTCAATCCGACTAGCGTTAATCCAAGTAAAACTAAATATTGGAAGTTGCGCGTCGAAGGAAGGACCGTAGGCTTTAGCCGTAGGTCAATCCGACGAAGCGTAAATCCAACAGAAGGTGGACGCTGAAACTGCAAATGTTCTAAGGAATTAACTCCCGAAAGATCAAGAGGTAGCAGCAAAAAATAAAAGATTGAAACGTCAATCCAACTAACAAACCAAGGGTGAATTCCAGAGCGGCCAAATGGGGCAGACTGTAAATCTGCTGTCTTTCGACTTCGGTGGTTCGAATCCATCTTCACCCACAGAGAGACAAACAGCGAGATAAGAAATTATTGAACTGTTGTTCCTAGAGGAAACACCTTATTATATATAAGGCTGTCTTGTAGGAATAGACTTGAGACAAATATTGCGGGAATAGCTCAGTTGATAGAGCATTAGCCTTCCAAGCTGAGGGTCGCGGGTTTGAGTCCCGTTTCCCGCTCAATTTTGTCGCTGTTATAGCTCAGTTGGTAGAGCGCATCCTTGGTAAGGATGAGGTCTCGAGTTCAAGTCTCGATAACAGCTCAATTGTTGTGTTTAATGAGAGAGAACCACTATGGGTGGAGTCTCTTATTACTGTAAGCAAGTCTTAATCAATCAAATAGAAAATAGTAAAACTATGGCAAAAGAAAAATTTGAACGTTCGAAACCGCATGTAAACATCGGTACGATTGGTCACGTCGATCACGGTAAGACTACCTTGACGGCTGCTATCACTCTTGTCCTTTCTAAGAAAGGCTTCACCAAAAGCGATTCTATCAAGTCATTTGATCAGATCGATAACGCACCTGAGGAAAAGGAACGTGGTATTACAATTAACACTTCTCACGTAGAGTACGAGACTACAAAACGTCACTATGCTCACGTTGACTGTCCGGGTCATGCCGACTATGTAAAGAACATGGTAACAGGTGCTGCTCAGATGGACGGTGGTATTGTTGTCGTAGCTGCTACTGACGGTCCTATGCCTCAGACACGTGAGCACATCCTGCTTGCTCGTCAGGTAAATGTACCTCGTTTGGTAATATTCTTGAACAAATGTGATTCACCTGATGTTGATTCTGAAATGATCGACCTCGTTGAAATGGAAATGCGTGAATTGCTTGACGCATATGAATTTGACGGTGACAATACTCCTATCATCCGTGGTTCTGCTCTCGGCGCTTTGAACGGTGTTCCTGAGTGGGAAGACAAGATTATGGAGCTTATGGATGCTGTTGACGAGTGGATTCCACTGCCTCCACGTGCTGTTGATCAGCCTTTCTTGATGCCTGTTGAGGATGTATTCTCAATCACAGGTCGTGGTACAGTTGCTACCGGTCGTATCGAAGCTGGTATCGTTAAGGTTGGTGACAAGGTAGAAGTTCTCGGACTTGGTGAAGAGAAAGAAACCGTAGTTACCGGCGTTGAGATGTTCCGTAAGATTCTTGATACAGGTGAAGCCGGTGATAACGTAGGTCTTCTTCTCCGTGGTATTGAAAAGGCAGAAATCAAGCGTGGTATGGTTCTTTGCCATCCGGGCCAGATCAAGCCTCATACAACCTTCAAGGCATCTATCTACGTACTGACACAGAAGGAAGGTGGTCGTCACACTTCATTCCGTAACAAGTATCGTCCTCAGTTCTATATCCGTACAATGGACTGCACCGGTGAGATCACTCTTCCGGAGGGAACTGAAATGGTAATGCCGGGTGATAACGTAGAGATCACAGTACAGTTGATTTACCCTGTAGCTATCAACGTAGGTCTTCGTTTCGCTATCCGTGAAGGTGGCCGTACAGTTGGTTCAGGTCAGATTACCACAATCGTTGAATAATAAAAATCCGTCAGTTCCCCTCAAAAGGAACTGACGATTTACGGGTGTAGCTCAGTTGGTAGAGCATCGGTCTCCAAAACCGAGTGTCGAGAGTTCGAGTCTTTCCGCCCGTGCAAATTAAAAGAAAAGAATATGTTCAAGAAGTTCATAACGAATTGTAAGGAATCTTACGTGGAGCTTTTCCATAAAACTACTTGGCCATCCAGTAAAGAACTCACATCGAGTGCAGTCATCGTATTAGTCGCTTCCCTGTTGATTGCAGTCGTAGTGTTCCTCATGGATAAAAGCTTCCAGGGAATAATGTCAATTATTTATCCCTAAATCCTAAGACATGACTGAGCTTGTTAAGAAGTGGTATGTTCTCAAAGCCATCAGTGGCAAGGAACTCAAGGTAAAAGAATATCTTGACGCCGATGCCAAACATAATGGCCTAGAAGACTTTATCTCTCAGGTGCTTATCCCTACCGAAAAGGTAGTTCAGGTGCGTAACGGAAAACGTGTCATCAAAGAACGCAGTTATCTTCCAGGCTATGTATTGGTAGAGGCTGTCCTTAATGGTGAGATAAAGCAGCGTCTCAGAAATTGTCCCAATGTTTTGGGTTTCCTTGGTGGTATGGATAATCCAACTCCGCTTCGTACATCTGAAGTAAATAAAATACTTGGTTCAGTTGATGATGTGGATGTGGTTCCAGAAGAGGTTTTGGTACCTTATACGGTAGGTGAAACCGTAAAGGTAACCTTTGGACCGTTCTCCGGCTTCAATGGTGTAATTGAAGAAGTTGATAACGTGAAGAAGAAACTGAAGGTCATGGTAAAGATTTTTGGTCGTAAAACACCAATAGATCTTGGTTTTATGCAGGTAGAGAAGATGTGATCCGGTTGTTACAGGATTGCTGATCTCGTATATAGTGTTAAATAATAATTAATTGGAAAATGGCTAAAGAAGTTGCTGGTATAATCAAATTACAGATTAAGGCAGGCGCAGCAAACCCATCACCTCCAGTAGGACCTGCTTTAGGTTCTAAGGGACTTAACATCATGGAGTTTTGCAAGCAGTTCAATGCCAGAACCCAGGATAAATCAGGTAAGACACTGCCGGTGATTATCACCTATTACGTTGATAAATCATTTGACTTTGTCATCAAAACTCCTCCTGTAGCTCTTCAGTTACTTGAAGCATCAAAAGTTAAGTCAGGTTCAGCTGAACCTAACCGTAAGAAAGTTGCTTCCGTTACTAAAGAACAGGTTACAGCGATTGCTCAGGAAAAGATGCCGGATCTTAACTGCTTCACTATCGAGTCTGCCATATCTATGGTAGCCGGTACTGCGAGAAGTATGGGAATTACGGTAAAAGATTAACCCGAGTAATCATTAATAAAAGGAAATTAGAATGGGTAAACTGACTAAAAATCAAAAGATTGTCGCTTCTAAGCTAGAAGCCGGCAAAGCATATACCCTTGCTGAAGCATCTGCATTGGTCAAGGAGATTACTACTACAAAGTTCGATGCATCAGTTGATATTGATGTTCGTCTTGGAGTAGATCCTCGCAAGGCAAATCAGATGGTTCGTGGTGTCGTTTCTCTTCCTCACGGAACAGGAAAGACTGTTAGGGTACTTGCTCTTTGTACTCCAGACGTTGAAGAAGCTGCCAAGCAGGCAGGTGCTGATTACGTGGGTTTCGAAGAGTATCTTGAGAAAATCAAGGGAGGCTGGACAGATGTTGATGTCATCATCACCATGCCGGCTCTTATGGGAAAACTCGGTCCTCTTGGTCGCGTATTAGGTCCTCGTGGCCTTATGCCAAACCCAAAGAGTGGTACAGTTACAATGGATGTTGCTACTGCTGTAAAAGAAGTCAAGCAAGGAAAGATAGACTTCAAGGTAGACAAGAGCGGTATCATACACACTTCAATCGGTAAGGTTTCTTTCCCCGCCGATTCAATAAAAGAGAATGCGAAGGAGTTTATTGATATGATTATCAAACTCAAGCCTTCGTCTGCTAAAGGTACTTATGTAAAAAGCATTTATCTTTCAAGTACAATGAGTAAGGGTATCAAGATTGATACTAAGTCTTTGGATGAAATTTAAACCTCTACTGAAATGAAAAAGGAAGATAAAGCAATTATCATAGATAGTATCAAGCAGTCTCTTCAGAGCTATCCTACTTTCTATCTGATCGATGTAACAGGACTTAATTCTGTTGCAACCTGCGATCTTAGAAGAAAGTGCTACAAGTCTGAAATCAAGATGATTGTCGTAAAGAACAACCTTCTCCAAAAGGCTTTTGAGGGTTTGGAAAATGATTATACACCATTGTATAATTCATTGACCGGAACCACAGCATTGCTGTTGTCCAACGTATCCAACACTCCTGCTAAATTGTTGAAGGAATTCAGCGACAAGAAAATTCAGATTCCGGCTTTAAAGGCAGCTTATGCTGAAGAGAGCTTCTATGTAGGCGCTAACCAGCTTGACGCTCTGGTTAACATAAAGAGTAAGAATGAACTCATTGCTGATGTCATTGCATTGCTGCAGTCACCGGCCAAGAACGTTATTTCTGCTCTACAGTCTGGTGCAAACACCATCCACGGAGTCCTAAAGACCCTTGGAGAAAGAGAATAAATATTTGTAATAAAAAAGTAATAACCCAATAAAATTTACAACAATGGCTGATTTGAAAGCATTAGCAGAAGAACTGGTTAACCTTACCGTAAAGGAGGTAAACGAACTCGCAAACATCCTTAAGGATGAATATGGTATTGAACCCGCTGCTGCCGCTGTAGCTGTAGCTGCTGCTGGTCCTGCTGCTGCCGCTGAAGCTGCAGAGGAGAAGTCTTCATTTAATGTAGCTCTTAAGAGCTTCGGTGCAAATAAACTTGCTGTAGTTAAGGCAGTTAAAGAAGCATGCGGTCTTGGTCTTAAGGAAGCTAAGGATCTTGTTGACGCTGCACCTAGTGTTGTTAAGGAAGGTCTTGCAAAAGCAGAAGCTGAGTCTCTTAAGAAAACTCTGGAAGAAGCTGGAGCTGAAGTTGAACTTAAGTAACATAAACAAAGACCTGCTTTGTCAGGTAAATGGTTAAGATATCCCAAAAGACAGCCTTTTTAGGCTGTCTCGGGTTCTTAACCTTTTTGTGCGTTTAATATAATAAGTTCCACCTTTTCCTTCCATATATGTCTTCAACAACTGAAAATCAGAGAATTAATTTTGCTTCCGTTAGGAACCCGATGCCGTGTCCTGACTTCTTGGAAGTACAATTGAAGTCATTCAAGGACTTCCTTCAGCTGGATACTCCGCCTGAGAAGCGTAAAAACGAAGGTCTTTACCGAGTATTCTCCGAAAATTTTCCCATTGCCGATACCCGCAATAACTTTGTTCTAGAATTTCTAGACTATTTCATTGACCCGCCCCGTTACTCGATATCAGAGTGTCTGGAGCACGGTCTGACCTATTGCGTTCCTTTAAAGGCAAAACTGAAGTTATACTGTACCGATCCCGATCATGAGGATTTCGATACAGTCGTTCAGGATGTCTTTTTGGGTCCTATCCCATACATGACAGAACAAGGAACGTTTATCATTAACGGTGCAGAGCGCGTTGTCGTATCGCAGCTACACCGTTCACCGGGTGTCTTCTTTGGACAGAGCATACACACAAACGGTACGCCTCTCTATTCTGCAAGAATCATACCTTTCAAAGGATCTTGGATAGAGTTTGCAACAGACATCAACAATGTCATGTATGCATACATCGACCGTAAAAAGAAACTGCCCGTCACCACATTGCTTCGTGCTATTGGCTTCGAGAACGATAAAGACATTCTCGACATATTCAATCTTGCTGAGGAGTTAAAGGTTACCAAGACAAACCTGAAGAAAGCTATTGGCCGTAAGCTGGCAGCTCGTGTCCTTCATACCCGTGTTGAAGACTTTGTCGATTCCGATACCGGTGAAGTAGTATCCATTGAGCGTAACGAAGTAGTAATAGACCGTGAGGCTGTTCTTACAGAGGAAAATGTTGAAAACATCCTCGATTCAGGTGCAGAAACTATTCTGCTCCACACTGAAGTAGTCAACCAGTCAGACTATTCCATTATCTTCAACACTCTTCAGAAGGATCCGTGTAACTCGGAAAAAGAGGCAGTCCTCTATATCTACCGTCAGTTACGTAACGCCGATCCAGCCGATGATTCCAGTGCTCGTGAAGTCATCAACAACCTTTTCTTCTCAGAGAAGCGTTATGATTTAGGTGAAGTTGGACGTTATCGCGTAAATAGAAAGCTCGGACTCACTACCGATTCCAAGGTAGGAGTCTTGACAAAAGAAGATATCATTGAGATAGTAAAATACCTCATTGAATTAGTCAACTCAAAGGCATCTGTCGATGATATTGACCACCTGAGTAACCGTCGTGTTAGAACCGTAGGTGAGCAATTGTCAAATCAGTTTGCGGTAGGATTAGCGCGAATGGCTCGTACTATTCGTGAAAGAATGAACGTTCGTGACAACGAAGTATTCACCCCGACCGATCTTATCAACGCAAAGACATTATCCTCAGTCATCAATTCGTTCTTCGGAACCAATGCATTGTCACAGTTCATGGATCAGACCAATCCGTTGGCAGAGATCACTCACAAACGTCGTATGTCCGCACTCGGACCTGGCGGTTTGTCACGTGAGCGCGCCGGATTTGAGGTCCGTGACGTACACTATACACACTACGGTCGTCTTTGTCCTATTGAGACTCCTGAAGGACCAAACATCGGTCTTATCTCGTCTCTCTGTATTTTTGCAAAGATCAACGACCTCGGTTTCATTGAAACTCCTTACCGCAAGGTAACCGACAGTCAAGTCAACCTTGACAATGGTAATGTTGTCTACCTGACAGCCGAAGAGGAAGAAGGCAAGATCATAGGACAGGGTAACGCTCCTTACGACGATAACGGTAAGTTTATCCGTAATAGAGTAAAATCCCGCCAGGATGCCGATTTCCCTGTAGTAGCACCTGATGAGGTAGAACTAATGGACGTATCACCACAGCAGATTGCATCCATAGCCGCTGCTCTCATTCCATTCTTGGAACATGATGACGCCAACCGTGCTTTGATGGGATCAAACATGATGCGCCAGGCTGTACCGCTTATGCTTACCGAAGCTCCAATCATCGGAACAGGTATCGAGCGCCAGTTGGCAATCGATTCACGTACCCAGATTGAAGCTGAAGGCGAAGGTGTAATTACATACGTTGACGCATCTGTTATTCGTATCAAGTATGACCGTACTCAAGAAGAAGATTTCGTAAGCTTTGAGTCATCAGAAAAAGACTATAAGCTTCCTAAGTTCCGTCGTACAAACCAGAATATGACCATCGACCTCCGTCCTACATGCGAGGAAGGTCAACGTGTAAAGAAAGGTGATATCCTCACCGAAGGATACTCAACCGCAGACGGTGAGTTGGCATTAGGTAAAAACCTGCTTGTCGCTTACATGCCGTGGAAGGGTTACAACTACGAGGATGCCATCGTACTTAACGAACGTGTTGTCCGTGAAGATATCCTGACCTCAGTACACGTAGAGGAGTTTGTCCTCGAAGTACGTGAGACAAAACGCGGAATGGAAGAGCTCACCGCCGACATTCCTAATGTCAGTGAGGATGCCACCAAGGATCTCGACGAGAACGGTATCGTACGTGTTGGTGCTTACATCCAGCCGGGTGATATCATGATAGGTAAGATCACTCCTAAGGGAGAGTCAGACCCGTCACCTGAAGAGAAACTCCTTCGTGCCATCTTCGGAGACAAGGCCGGCGATGTCAAAGATGCCTCATTGAAGGCATCACCATCATTAAAAGGTGTTGTCATCGATACGAAGCTCTTCTCACGTGCCATCAAGACACGTACATCCAAGATGTCCGACAAGGCCAAACTGCCTCTTATCGACGAAGAGTTCGATGAGAAAGTAGGAGAGTTGAAGAGCATGCTCGTTCAGAAGCTCCTCACCTTGACAGACAAGATGACCTCACAAGGTGTCTGTGACCTGCTCGGAACAGAAATCATCGCCAAAGGTCAGCGCTTCACCAAGACTGATCTCCAGAACTTGGACTATACCTCGATACAGTCAGACCACTGGACCTCAGACGAACATGTCAACGAACTTATCAGTAAGGTCATTGTCAACTTCATGCGTAAGTACAAAGAGTACGATGCTGAGAACAAACGTAAGAAGTTCGCTATCACCATCGGTGATGAACTCCCATCCGGAATCATCCAGATGGCCAAGGTCTACATCGCCAAGAAACGTAAGATAGGTGTTGGTGACAAGATGGCCGGACGTCACGGTAATAAAGGTATCGTCTCACGTGTCGTTAAGGCAGAAGACATGCCGTTCTTGGAAGACGGAACTCCGGTTGATATAGTACTGAACCCATTAGGTGTGCCTTCTCGTATGAACATAGGTCAGATCTTTGAGACAGTACTTGGTCATGCCGGAAAAGAGTTGGGAGTCAAATTTGCAACCCCAATCTTCGATGGAGCAAGCATTGACGACCTCAATGTATGGACCGATAAGGCAGGTCTGCCACGTTATGGCAAGACACAGTTATATGACGGCGGCACAGGCGAACCATTCGACCAGTGTGCAACCGTAGGTATAACCTATATGCTCAAGTTGGGCCATATGGTAGAAGACAAGATGCACGCCCGTTCTATCGGACCGTACTCTCTCATTACTCAGCAGCCACTCGGTGGTAAGGCACAGTTCGGTGGACAGCGTTTTGGTGAGATGGAAGTATGGGCACTTGAAGCCTTCGGCGCTTCTCACGTGCTCCAGGAGATCCTGACCATCAAGTCTGATGATGTCATCGGCCGTTCAAAAGCATATGAGGCTATAGTGAAAGGAGATCCAATGCCAACGCCCGGCATTCCTGAATCGCTCAACGTGTTACTACACGAGCTGCGCGGTCTTGGACTAAGCATCACCCTTGAATAATCACTAAAAAAAAGAAGTTATGCCTTTCAAAAAAGATACAAAGATCAAGAATAATTTCTCGAAGATTACCATCAGCTTGGCTTCACCGGAAGAAATTCTGACAAACTCAAACGGAGAGGTACTCAAACCCGAGACCATCAACTATCGTACCTACAAACCTGAACGTGACGGTTTGTTCTGTGAGCGCATCTTCGGTCCTGTCAAGGATTACGAGTGCCATTGCGGAAAGTATAAGAGAATCCGTTATAAAGGAATTGTCTGCGAGCGTTGCGGTGTTGAAGTAACCGAGAAGAAGGTACGTCGTGAGCGTATGGGACACATACAGTTAGTCGTTCCGGTAGCTCATATCTGGTATTTCCGTTCACTGCCTAATAAAATAGGTTACCTGCTCGGAATCCCTACCAAGCAGCTTGATTCCATCATCTACTACGAACGTTACATAGTCATCCAGCCGGGTGTCTATGCCGCCGACGGAGTACTTGGTGGTGCCAAATGCGATCTTCTCTCAGAAGATGAATATCTGGAAATCTTAGAAAAACTTCCAAAGGAGAATCAGTACCTTGATGACAATGACCCCAATAAGTTCATTGCCAAGATGGGTGCAGAGGCCATCTATGACCTTCTAAGTAATATAGACCTAGACAAACTCTCCTTCGATTTGCGTAACAGAGCCGGTAGCGACTCTTCCATGCAGCGTAAGACAGAAGCTCTGAAACGTCTTCAGGTCGTCGAGTCCTTCCGTGCCTCACGTAACATCAACCGTCCTGAGTGGATGATCCTCAAGGTCATTCCGGTCACCCCGCCTGAGTTACGTCCGCTTGTACCGTTGGATGGCGGCCGTTTTGCAACATCCGATTTGAACGACCTCTACCGTCGTGTCATCATACGTAACAACCGTCTTAAGAGACTCATCGAGATCAAGGCCCCTGAAGTCATTCTCCGTAACGAGAAACGTATGCTCCAGGAATCTGTTGACAGCCTCTTTGACAATAGCCGTAAGTCCAGTGCCGTTAAGTCAGATGCCAACCGTCCTCTCAAGTCACTCTCAGACTCACTGAAAGGTAAGCAGGGGCGTTTCCGTCAGAACCTCTTGGGTAAGCGTGTCGACTATTCTGCTCGTTCAGTTATCGTCGTAGGTCCCGAGTTGAAGATGGGCGAGTGCGGTATACCAAAATATATGGCTGCCGAGCTCTACAAGCCATTCATCATAAGAAAACTTATCGAACGTGGCATTGTCAAGACCGTCAAGTCAGCAAAGAAAATCGTTGACCGCAAGGATCCAATCATATGGGACATCCTGGAATACGTGATGAAAGGACATCCGGTCCTTCTGAACCGTGCTCCGACGTTGCACCGTCTTGGTATCCAGGCCTTCCAGCCCAAACTCATTGAGGGAAAAGCTATCCAGCTCCACCCATTGGCTTGTACCGCGTTCAACGCCGACTTCGATGGTGACCAGATGGCAGTCCATCTACCCTTAGGCAACGAAGCCGTGCTCGAGGCACAGACTCTCATGCTTGAGTCGCACAACATACTCAACCCGGCCAATGGAGCACCTATCACCGTACCTTCACAGGATATGGTACTCGGACTCTATTACATCACCAAGTTGCGTAAAGGTGCCAAGGGTGAAGGCCTCATCTTCTATGCAGCCGAGGAAGCCCTCATTGCATACAACGAAGACAAAGTCGATATCCACGCCATCGTAAAAGTCATGGTCAATGACCTCGATGAACAGGGACAACCTGTACGTCGCCTTGTCGAGACCTCTGTCGGACGTGTCATCGTCAATGAATGTATACCTGATGAAGTAGGCTTCATCAACTACATAATATCCAAAAAGACCTTGCGTGACCTCATCAGTACGGTAATCAATGCCGTTGGTGTCGCTCGTGCCTGCGATTTCCTCGATGGAATCAAGAACCTCGGATACTTCATGGCCTTCAAGGGCGGTCTATCCTTCAACCTGGGTGATATCATCATACCGGCTGAGAAAGAAGAACTCGTTGCCAAGGGAAATGAAGAAGTAGAGAACATCATGGCAGAGTACAACATGGGTCTTATCACCGATAACGAACGTTACAACAAGGTTATCGACGTCTGGACACATGTCAACGAAGACCTCTCAAAGGTATTGATGAAAACCATCTCTACCGATGAACAAGGCTTCAACTCAGTATATATGATGCTTGACTCCGGTGCCCGTGGATCCAAGGAACAGATTCGTCAGCTCTCAGGTATGCGCGGACTTATGGCTAAACCTCAGAAGGCTGGTGCAGAAGGAGCTCAGATCATTGAGAACCCTATTCTCTCCAACTTTAAGGAAGGTCTTTCGGTACTTGAATACTTCATCTCAACTCACGGTGCCCGTAAGGGTCTTGCCGATACCGCTCTTAAGACAGCCGATGCCGGTTATCTGACACGTCGTTTGGTCGACGTATCACATGACGTCATCATCAACGATGAAGACTGCGGTACACTGCGTGGACTTGTCTGCACAGCCTTGAAAGAGAACGAAGAAGTCGTAGCATCACTCTATGAGCGTATCCTAGGCCGTGTCTCAGTACATGACATCATCCATCCTACCACAGGAGAAATCCTTGTAGCAGGTGGTGAGGAAATCACTGAAGAGGTAGCCAAGAAGATAGATACATCACCTATCGAGAGCGTAGAAATACGTTCAGTGCTCACTTGCGAATCCAAGCATGGCGTATGTGCAAAATGTTACGGACGTAACCTTGCCACAGGACGCCTTGTAGAGAAGGGTGAGGCAGTAGGTGTCATCGCTGCACAGTCTATCGGTGAGCCGGGTACACAGTTGACACTCCGTACCTTCCACGCCGGTGGTACCGCATCCAACATCGCAGCCAACTCACGCATCACCGCTAAACACGATTGTCGCGTAGAGTTTGAGGAGTTGCGTACCGTTGATGCCAAAAAATCATCAGGAGAAGCCATACAGGTTGTTGTAGGCCGTCTAGGTGAAGCAAAATTCATCGACGAGAATACAGGAATCATCCTCTCCACTCACACACTGCCTTACGGCTCATCACTCTACATCAAGAGCGGTGACCTCGTTAAGAAAGGTGACCTCGTAGCAGAATGGGATCCATTCAACGCTCTCATCATCACTGAAGTATCCGGTATTGTTAAGCTGGATTCAGTCATTGAGAACGTCACCTACAAGGTAGAGTCCGATGAGTCAACCGGTCTTGAAGAGATCATCATCACTGAGACCAAGGACAAGACCAAGATACCTACCTGTCATATCGTTAACAATAACGGA
Source organism: uncultured Bacteroidaceae bacterium (assembly GCA_964646955.1). Classification (GTDB taxonomy): domain Bacteria; phylum Bacteroidota; class Bacteroidia; order Bacteroidales; family Bacteroidaceae; genus Colenecus. The sequence goes on from CAZYFO010000008.1 coordinate 27,906, forward strand.
GAGGTACTTCGTTCATATAACCTTCCTGTAGGAGGTCACGTAGTAGTCAAGAACGGAGCCGTTCTCGCTGCAGGTGACATCCTCGTCAAGATACCTCGTGTACAGGGTAAGGCTGGTGATATCACCGGTGGTCTGCCTCGTGTCACCGAGTTGTTCGAAGCACGTAACCCGTCCAATCCTGCCGTAGTAGCAGAAATCGACGGTACCGTACACATGGGCAAGATCAAACGTGGTAACCGTGAAATCTCCGTCGTATCGCGTACCAACGAAGAGAAGAAGTACCTAGTAGCCCTCTCCAAGCAGATTCTTGTTCAGGAAGGTGACTATGTACGTGCCGGAACACCTCTTTCAGACGGTTCCACCACACCTTTTGACATCCTTGCTATTAAAGGACCTACTGCAGTACAGGAATACATCGTCAACGAAGTACAGGACGTATACCGTCTGCAGGGTGTTAAGATCAACGATAAGCATTTTGAAATCATCGTACGTCAGATGATGCGTAAGGTAGAAATCGATGAGCCGGGCGATACACGCTTCTTGGAACAACAGAGCGTAGACAAACTCGACTTCATGGATGAGAACGATCGTATCTGGGGCAAGAAAGTAGTCACCGATTCCGGCGACTCACAGTTTATGCTTCCGGGTCAGATTGTCACAGCACGCAAGCTGCGTGATGAGAACTCCATGCTGAAACGTAAAGACTTACGCCTCGTTCAGGTTCGTGATGCTGTCCCTGCTACATCTACACAGATACTTCAGGGTATCACACGTGCCGCATTAGGAACCAAGAGCTTCATGTCGGCTGCCTCCTTCCAGGAGACCACAAAGGTCCTCAATGAAGCAGCCATCCTTGGTAAGTCAGACAGCCTGTTAGGTATGAAGGAGAACGTCATCTGCGGTCACCTCATCCCGGCCGGTACCGGTCAGCGCGACTTCGAAAGGATCATAGTTGGCGACAGAGATGAATACGATCGTCTTCAGAACAGTCGTCTTAACGTGACCGATCTAAGTGAAACTGAGAGTATCTCACAACAAAGAGATTGATTAAAACTTGATAGAAAGAAAAGGGCGGTAGCTGAGATTCAGCTATCGCCTTTTTTGATGTCATGTGACATCAAAAAAGGCGATTTTTACCTTATTAAGACTCCTCCTCAGACCACTATGCATCCTCCCTCAGGTCGGAACCCTTCGGGTGAATTAATTATCTAAATGGTAGCTGTCGCAAAACTCCTCCCCTGAATAGGGGAGGTGGCCGAAGGCCGGAGGGGTATATAAAGTGGAGTTAGGCGTATCTTAATTGATGGCCTGGGTAATTGTACTCTCGGTCTTTTCAAAAAGCGTTGAGAAAGGTGTCTCGCTGACTGAGATAGGGTCGTGGATTATACATTCCAGTTTGTTTCCTATTCCTAATGGGAAAGAGCCCCATTTTGTCATCTTCCACGAATTGTTTATGGTGACCGGAACAATATAAGCTGACGGCGCATATTTACAGAGTATCTTTAATCCGCTTTCGGCAAATCGCGCAGGTTTCCCTGTTTTGCTTCTTGTGCCTTCGGGAAAAATAACCGCCGCTCTGTGGTTGGTCTCTACATATTCAGCTATTTTGCGTATTTCAGCTAAGGACTGTTTCGGGTTTTTCCTGTTTATAAGAACCGAGCCACCATGATTGAGATTGTAAGAAATGCTTGGAATTCCTTTGCTCAATTCAATTTTACTGATGTATTTTGGATGTGTCTTTCGCAAGAACCAGCCAATAATAGAGATATCATAAAAACTTTGGTGATTTGCTGCAATAATCAGGGGCACACCATTGGGGATTTTTTCTAATCCGCTTACCTTATATCGGGTTCCCAAAACGTAAGTATTACTCACCAAAAAGAAACACAGGGCATCCACGCTTTTTTTATGAGCGTTATAACCGAACAGATTTAAGCAAATCCACTGAATGGCATGAAAAAAGACTAACGTGAAGCCGAATAGTAGGTAATAAATTGCGGAAAGAGGGTATGCTAATAATTTCAACATTAATATTCGTGGTAAATTAATCAGAATCTTACTTCTTAAAAAATGAATGCTCTATTCTCAGATCTCAAAAAACTTTGTTTTCCATAGTGCAAAGGTACAAGAATTAACCGGATTATTAATGGTAAACGAAAAGAAGCTGTAGTACGCAGCATGATAACTCCTCTTAAACTCCTTTTAAACTCCTCCCCTGCATAGGGGAGGTGGCTGCAGGCCGGATGGGTAT
>CAZYFO010000008.1:30256-40334 GCA_964646955.1 uncultured Bacteroidaceae bacterium
GGAGAGTTTTACACGGCGGGAAGGCTGTTGCCGTTGATTTTGCGGTAGATGTCTAGGGCGTAGACGTCTGTCATGCCGGAAATGTAGTCTAGGACGGCTAAAACGCGGGTGTAGAGATCCTTCGATGCTATCTCGTATTGACTTGAGACGCGGCTAATCAGCAGCTTAGAATACTCCTTTTCCGGGTTCAGGATAGCGTCGATCATCAGGTCCAGCAACTGAGTGATAATCTGGAAACCTGCCAACTCCACATCCAGCACCTCCTTAGCGTGATAAATCTTCTCAAACGAAATCTTGCTGCAAGCCTTGTAAGCCTCACGTTGGCGAGGCTGAATATTATTGATCAGTGAACCCTCAAAAGTTCCATTCAGAATCTCCCTATCATTATCGATAAAAACCTTGGAACACTCCCTAATCAGCAGCCCAATCAACTTAGACCTAAGATAAGAAACCTGCTCATTAACGTCACTAACCATATTCAGGACCTCCTCCACATGACGCCTTCCATCCTCATCAATAAAAGCCATCATAAGAGCTTTCGTCTCCTCCGTTGAGATGTATTTCAGCTTATGGGCATCCTCCAGATCCATTAGCAGATAGCAGATATCATCCGCCGCCTCAACCAGATAAACCAGCGGATAGCGCACATATCGCAGCGGTTCTCCGGGTCCCGATAGCTTTAAAATGCCCAATTCATCGGCGATTTTCGCATAAATGTCCGCTTCGCTGTCAAAGAAACCGAACTTATGCTTGCCATTGGCATACACAGAAGAGTAGGGATACTTCACTATCGATGCCAGGGTAGAGTAGGTCATAGCAAACCCGCCGTCGCGACGTCCCAGAAACCGGTGAGCCAAAAGACGAAACGCATTGGCATTACCGTCGAAATTGATAATATCGCTCCACTGAGCAGCTCCACCGCAGAGCATACCCTGCAGCTTCTGTCCATTGCCATCAGTGAAATACGCCGCAATAGCCTTCTCCCCCGAGTGACCGAAAGGCGGGTTGCCCAGGTCATGAGCCAGACATGCAGCAGATACAATATTCCCAATCTCAGAGACAAAAGAATTATTCAGCACAGACTTCTTCTCAATCAGACTGCGTGCCACACTATTACCCAGTGAGCGCCCCACACAAGACACCTCCAGACTGTGAGTCAGACGGTTATGCACAAACACACTACCCGGTAGCGGAAACACCTGCGTCTTGTTCTGCAACCTACGGAAAGGCGCCGAAAAAATCAGCCTGTCGAAGTCACGCAGAAACGCCGAACGGTCATCCTTCCTCTCCTGATGGAACTCCTCCATCCCCAGTCTCTTATTCGATAAAAGTCTTTCCCACTCCATAATCACTCACCTAATTCATTACTTGATATACAATTGAAATAACCAAATTCAAAAGTAGAACAAAATCCCCAGAAGCCACTCCCCAATGCCCACAAAAAGTAAAATAATCCAAGATAATACACCCCAAATGACAACCCATATCTGCTTAAATAAAAAACCTTTATAGACATAATAAGACTTAAAATATCATATCCTGCTTATAATTTTATTACTTTCGCACTTAACTACAGACATAATTATGATTAAGGTACAGATAATAAACCGTTCGCATCATTCACTGCCTCAGTATGCTACAATCAGTTCGGCAGGCATGGATTTAAGGGCCAACCTAGACGAGCCCATAGTCATCAAACCCCTCGAGCGCCGTCTCATACCGACCGGGCTGTTCATCTCCCTGCCTATCGGTTTCGAGGCTCAAGTACGTCCACGCAGTGGCCTTGCACTCAAAAAAGGAATCACCGTACTCAATTCTCCCGGCACCATCGATGCCGATTACCGTGGAGAAGTCGGAATAATACTCATAAACCTCTCCTCTGAAGACTGGACAGTAACAGACGGTGAGCGCATAGCTCAGATGATAGTTGCACGTCACGAACAGGTAGAGTGGGAGCCCGTTCAGGTACTCGATGAAACCGACCGTGGCGCAGGAGGCTTCGGACATAGCGGATTGTAATTTTCCCCGATGAAACCCCGATGAAACCAGCGTTCAAATGACTCGAAAATCCATCTCTCAGGCCATCTCTCATGCCACCTCAACGACCGCTACAAGAAATGCAGTTCTCGTAGTGCTCATAGCCTTGACAACAATCTTGTCCGGGTCTTGTGCTACGTCCCGCAATTCAGCGTCACGACTGGAGAAAGAGTCAAAAACCGCTGAAATTGGTAACACCCTTCGCCACGACTATTTCTTCCATGAGGCAGTCAAACAGGCCACTGCCCAGAATTATCCGGAAGCCTTTGAACTCATGAGGTATTGCATCGAAGCAGACTCCACTTCCGCCCCCGCCAAGTACCATTTGGCCCTCTACTACATGCTGCTCAAAGACAAGTACATGCCGGAGAAACTTCTTGTTGAGGCTGTTGCTCAAGACCCCGACAACTATTGGTACCGCATGCTTTTGGCCTCCCAATACACGACAGTGAGTAAGCTGGACAATGCCATTCAAGAGTATGAAGAGATAGCCCGCCGGTTTCCTGAGAGGACAATAGTATTGCTGCAATTGGCTGAGATGTATGATGAAATCGGCCAATATGAAAAAGAGCTGCATGCCTTAAACCGATATGGGAGGCTGGAAGACGTCTCTGACAAGCTTAGCAACCAGCGTTTCCTTTGCTATCTGCAGATGGAAAAGTACGACTCCGCATATTTTGAGGTAGCGCCTTCGGCAGCCCTGACCATAGAAGCCCTTATGAAAAGTGTCAATAACCGCCAGGGATTGGATATTCTGATGCGTTTCTGTACAGTCGTTGAGAAATACGACCCATCCCTTTGGCAGACATACAAATACCTCGCTATCGCACATTTCCAGATAAAAAACGAAGAAGAAGCCTTTGACATAATAGACCGTGGGCTCCGAAATGTCACTGACAGCATCGGCATCTCATCTCTCTACAGCATTCGAGGAGAGTTCTATCATGAATTGGATAGAATGGACTTGACCTATAAAGACTATGACTCCGCACTCAAATATAACCCCAACGACATTAGCTTACTCAACAACTACGCCTATTTCCTCTCACTTGAAAACCGGGATTTGAAGCGTGCACAAAAGATGAGCAGCGTCGCTGTCAATAAGGAGCCCGATAACCCCACCTATCTCGATACCTACGCATGGATACTATTCAAACAGAGCCAATATAGCGAAGCCCTCAAGTACATACAGCAAGCCATGGAAAAAGGAGGTGAAGAGCATCCCGACGTAGTAGAACACTGTGGTGACATCTATTATCAGTGCGGCTACAAAGATAAGGCCCTGGAATATTGGCATGCCGCCGTGCGTCTTAATAGCGATTCCAAGCTGCTAGAGCAGAAGATACTTCAAGAGAAATATATCGAATGAGACATCTACTCCGATACTCCATATCAGCCATCATCGTACTATCTACCTTCACCGGTTGTCGTACAGTGAGAGAATTGCAGACAGTACGTTACAACGAAAAGGCTACCCAACAGGCCATATTGAAGAATATCCTCTCGGAGCCCAATAACCCCGAACTCGCATCCTCTCTCACCCTTTCCACCGAAGATTTCACCGTCACAGGGCAGCTGCGCATGCGTTGGAACCGTAGCATACAGATCTCGGCCAACCTTATGGGCCTCATGGAGATAGCACGAATAGAGTTCCTTCCGGACCATCTGCTTGTCATCGACCGTACCGGCAGACGCTACTGCAGCTCCACATACTCAGACTTGCCGTACCTCAGCTCCATAGGCATCGATTTCCACACGCTTCAGTCCCTCTTCTGGAACAAAGCCTTTGCTCCCGGTGTCTCTGATCCCGCTCTTGCCATTGACCGTATTGAGACCGTCTCCCATACCACCCAAGGCAGCATCTTCCGTACAGTACAGACCAAAAACAGCGATGAATTCGGATGCACATTCCACGTCGATGCCCACGGCTCCCTCACCGCCACCGGTATGGCAGCCCGTGTCGAGGAGGACATCTACACCCTTGATTTCGACTACGGCTCAATGAAAAAACTAAAACATAACGCCGCCTTCCCATCCGCCATTGACATCATATTGCGTAGCATAGAGGGAGAGATTGCCGTCGGTCTAGAACTAGACAACATCTCAACCGATAATAAAAGCTGGTCCGATGAGACCTCGGTCAGCAGTAAGTACAGCCCCGTCACCATTGAAGAATTAATAGAAGAAATCAAATAATGAAGCTGAACAGAGTCATACTCATCCTGGCATTTATCTCATCCTCCTTTGTTACAGAGGCCCAGACCAATGCTACCATCGAGAAGATGCAGAAAGAGCGTGCCGAGATGCAGAAACAGGTCGAAGAGACAGAGAAACTCATCACCTCCACCGACAAGAGTCTCTCTACTCAGGTCTCAAACCTCAACATCGTCACCGCCCGTCTCAAAGAGCGCCGTCGTCTTCTCAGTCAGACCAAAGCCGATATCCTCAGCCTCGACAATCAGTCAAGAATGTTAACACATGAGCTGAACAGCCTGCAGGAAGATCTGGACAATTGCCGCGACCGCTATGCCGATGCCTGCCGCTTCTATCAACATCAGCATAACTCACTCAACCCATTGACCTTTCTCTTCTCCTCAGAAGACTTCCGTCAGCTCTCACGCCGCTCCAGATACATCACCGAATACTCAGGCTCACTGTCCATCTTAGGCGATGAAATCCGAGAAAAACAGGACACCCTCAATAAGAAAAAGGAAGAGATAGAGCTCGTCAGATCCGCCAAAGTAAGCCTCCAGGCCGAACAGCAAGAGCAGACCCTGGCCGCAGAGCGTGAAGAGGCCAAACAGAGCCAGATGGTCAAACAGCTGCAGAGCAAACGCAGCACCTTGAAAAAAGAGATGGCCGAACAGCAGAAACAGATAAACAAACTCAATGACGAAATCGACAAACAGATACAGCTGGCCATCAAGGAAGAGCAGGAGCGCCGCAAGCGTGCCGCCGGCACCGGTGCACAGTCGCAGAAAGAGCTGCAGAAGCAGAACGAGGCCGACCTCAAGCTCTCAGGCTCCTTCGAGAACAACAAAGGCAAGCTCCCCATGCCCATCACCGGCTCCTATCTCGTTGTCGGTGAATACGGCGTCCAGAACGTTGCAGGCATGAAAGACGTCAAGACCACCAACCTCGGCATCGACATACAGGGACAGTCGGGAGCCAAGGCTCGCGTCATCTATGACGGCACCGTCTCCACCATCTTCCAGCAGAGCAAGGGACAGATAGGAGTGCTTGTCCGTCATGGCAAGTACATCTCCGTCTATTGCAACCTGAGCAAGACCAATGTCAAGAAAGGCGATGTCCTCAAGACCGGCGACATAGTAGGCTCCATCCAGGAGGTAGGCGGCAAAACCATCCTTCACTTCCAGCTCCACCGCGAGAACACCAAACTCAACCCGTCCGACTGGCTCCGCCGTTGATACTCAAAATCTCAGGTAAGGAGACAGACGCCTGATGTCGGCATCCGAAAATTCAGGCAGCATAGAGAATTGTGACAGCGACCCAATCTCACCGTGAGCCCGACGATAATCCGTTATCGCGCGTGCCTGATAGAAACTAATGTAAGGGTGCCCCATAAGCTGCTGAAGCGAACAGTTATTCACCTCAATACGAATAATATCGATGGAATCACCCGTTTCAAACCATCCCTGAACCGAATCCGGCAGATTTCTAATCTCAGAGAGCTGTTTTACATCCGTGTAGCCGCCCAGACTCGAGCGATACTCTACAATACGGCGTGCATAGTAACTGCCTATCCCCGGAATACGTTTCAATAGCGAAGTGTCGGCCGTATTGATATCCACCACCGTGCCGAAAGGCAGCTTCTTCTGATACACATACTGCCCCCAATACACAGAGTCAACATAATCTACAGAGTCAACAGATTCATCTCGTGAGCTGACGTATCTCTCATTACGGTAATATCCATCCCCGTTTTCACCGTAATATTTCCTCTCTACATCACGTGAATAGCTATCTGAATTCTTGTATACCGCTTTATCTGTACCGCCACGTTTGTAATTATCTGACGACCCATTATTGCTGTACTCGTAATAGCCTTTTTTGGGATAGCTCTTTTTAGTCTGTTTCCACACCACGGTGTCCGTCTGCACCACAGGCAGCGGGTTATAGTGCTTCCTTACTTGATAACGTGTAAAATCTGCCAGAACAATGATTACCAGAAGAGCCACACATGCCCGACGGTCTGACTTGGAAAAATAAAAGTGTTCTTTTGACATAGTATAGACTATTGTGTTTTATGGTTTTGTATTATCTTCGCGGCATGAAAAGATATCTCACAAACTACCCGTTAACCCTATTGGTTATTGCAGTCATCACCTTTTTGTCTCTATTCAATCCGCCAGAGACCAAATTAGACACTATCACAAACATCGATAAACTGGCTCACCTCTGCATGTACGCAGGGCTGGAGGTTATCCTTTGGCTGGAATATCTCAAGCATCACCGTTCACTGAGCACACTCAAGATTCTGCTTCTGGCCATCTTTGCGCCGATTCTCTTCGGCGGCCTTATTGAGCTGGCCCAGATGTCACTCACTGATACTCGCAGCGGAGACTGGATAGACTTCTTATCAGATTCCTTAGGTGTGTTCTTAGGTGCCGCATTCGGCTATTTTGTCATCAGGCCTCTCGTCTGGAAACGTTGAACGTCCTAATCCTGACCACTGTCAGCTCCGAGAGGCCCTTCCGATGCCCAAATCTACTCTTTCTTCCAATTCTTATAAGGATCCCTGGTAAGGTGGGCGTTGTAATAACGCTTGTCTCCGGTCACCTCAGCACCGATGAAATCGGGCTTCTGGAACACCTCATTCTCTGAGGTCAGTTCCACCTCAGCTATCACCAAACCCTCGTTTTCACCGTGAAATTCATCTATTTCGAATACATGAGGACCTGAGTGTACCAGATACCTGCGCTTCTCTATCTTGCTTCCCTGACACAGCTCCATCAACTCCACAGCATCCCTCTTGTCTATGGTATGGTTCCATTCGTAACGCGACATCCCTTTAGCGTCTGTCGGACCCTTAATCGTTATCATAGATTCGGTATTTGTTATACGGATTCTTACGGAGCGTCCATTCTCGTGGGCTATGTAGCCCTGTACCATATCGTAGTATTTATAAGCCTCGGTACGATAATCATTTCCTTTCACAAGGAATTTGCGTTCAATTTCCAGTCCCATTCGTATTTGTTTGTTAGTTTATCCCTGTTTCTCTGCGAATGTCATCAGATAAGACTTGATGAAACCCTCCAGTTTACCGTCCATAACACCCGTCACGTCACTCGTCTGATATCCGGTGCGATGGTCTTTCACCCGCCTGTCGTCAAACACGTAACTGCGTATCTGCGAACCCCATTCAATCTTCTTCTTGCCGGCCTCCACCTTCTCCTGTTCCTCCATCCTGTGCTTCATCTCGCGGTCATAGAGCATCGAACGCAGGTGCTGCAATGCGCGCTCCTTGTTCTTTGGCTGGTCACGTGTCTCGGTGTTCTCTATCAATATCTCTTCCTCGGCTCCGGTATAAGGATCCTTGAACTGATAGCGCAGACGCACGCCCGACTCTACCTTGTTCACGTTCTGACCGCCGGCACCGCCGCTTCTAAAAGTATCCCATGTTATTGCCGCCTGATTGATATTAACCTCGATGGAATCGTCAATTAACGGTGTCACAAATACGCTGGCGAACGATGTCATACGTTTGCCCTGAGCGTTGTATGGCGATACACGTACCAGACGGTGCACTCCGTTCTCTCCTTTCAGATACCCGTAGGAAAACGGACCCTCTATCTCTATCGTCACAGATTTTATTCCGGCCTCATCGCCGTCCTGCAGATCCGCTATTGTCACTTTGTATTTATTGTCCTCGGCCCAACGCATGTACATACGCATCAACATTGATGCCCAGTCCTGGCTCTCAGTACCGCCTGCACCTGAGTTTATGCGCAGCACGCAGTCCATCTCGTCAGCCTCCTCGCGCAGCATGTTCTTCAGCTCCAGCGTCTCTAAAGCCTCCAGCGCATGATTGTAATTAGCATCGACCTCGGCCTCTGTTACCAGCTCTTCCTTGTAGAAGTCCATTGCCAGCGACAGCTCATCAGCCAGAGCGCGAAGTTTCCTGTAGCCGTCTATCCAGCCCTGCAGGTCCTTCACCTTCTTCATCTGAATCTCGGCCTTCTTGGGGTCGTCCCAGAAGCCCGGAGCCTGGGTACGAAGCTGCTCTTCCTCTACCTGTATGAGTTTGTCATCGATGTTGAGATATCGCTTCAAAGCATCGATTCTGTCTAACACATCCTTTAGTTGATCTGTTGTAATCATTGTCTACCTTATTTCTGCGTATAGTGCGAGAAATTCGAGTACAAAGATAGTGCAAGTCGAGAGTAAAGAAAAACAAACTCGTTTGTTTTTCTTTACTTCAGGCGCCGCCTATTATCGACGTTAGCCAAACGTTAGTAAAAAAAGAGCAAATGACCGCGAGCAAGGCTTTTTTGAAACGTAAAGAATAAGAATAATTAAAAATCATTACCTTTGGCTCTCTCAAACTAACTATATGGATTATACATCTAATTATGAAAATGCTCTTGAATTTCTGAAGGAGCTCATTTCCGTCCCCTCGGTCAGCCGTGACGAGGAGTTGGCGGCCGATCTTGTACTACACCACCTGATTAACCATGGCTATATGGCACAGCGTATCGGCAACAATGTAATTTGTCGTTCTCACCATTGGGATGACAGCCGTCGCACTCTGCTTTTGAACTCTCATATAGATACCGTAAAACCCGTTAACGGATGGACTCGTCACCCGTACTCACCTGTTATTGAGGACGGCCGTCTTTACGGTCTTGGTAGCAATGACGCCGGCGCCGGCCTGGTCTCACTGCTGCAGACCTTCTTCCTGTTGGACGCAGCAGAGCAGAGCTACAATATTCTTTTCGTTGCTTCTTGCGAGGAGGAGGTGAGTGGCGAGGGTGGCATGAAGAAGATTCTTGAGGAACTTCCTGATATCGATGTGGCGCTTATCGGCGAGCCTACCGGCATGCAGCCTGCTGTTGCCGAGAGGGGGCTAATGGTCCTCGACCTCGAAGTTTATGGTCTGGCCGGGCATGCTGCCCGTAATGAAGGAATCAATTCCATTATTCGCGCTATCCGGATTATATCTCTTGTAAAAGAGTTCTGTGATGACTTGCAAGACTCTGATATCTTGGGCCCTGTCAAGATGACGCCCACTATTATCAATGCAGGCACTCAGCACAATGTCATTCCTGACGTTTGCACGCTCACTTTCGATGTCCGTAGCAATGATATGTATACCAACCGTGAGTTGTTCGATGCTCTTCAGGCCAAGATGCCGGAGTGGTGTCATATGAAGGCGCGCTCGTTCTGTCTCAACTCTTCAAGTATCGCTACTGACCATCCGCTTATACGTCGTGCTGTCGGAATGGGGTTGGTGCCCTTCGGTTCGCCCACGCTGTCAGACCAGTCGCTACTGAGCTGCCCCTCCTTCAAGATGGGCCCCGGCGATTCCGCCCGTTCCCACACCGCCGACGAATACATCCGCCTCGAAGAGCTCTCCACCGCCATCCCCCAATACTACACCCTCCTAAACGGCGCCACCCTCTAACCCCCGCCCTTCAAAAGCGCCCCACAGCGCTCCTGGAGCAGTTGAACGTTCGTGCAAGCGTACGATAGATTTCCATGCGTGATCGAAACCACTCAAAATGCCACGCATGCACGGAAGCTGAAAATACTCAGTACTCCAAAAGCGCCCCACAGCTCTTCTGATAGCATACCCATTTGCTGTTGGGTGATCCACACAGAGTCGTTTTCACTTGAGTCGTTTCGAAAAGTCAGGGATCGTACCTGCATCGAGTTTTGAGAAAGCGAACCACTTCTTGCCCAAGTCTTTCAGTGAGGCTCCAATTAAGTACAGCTCCGTATCGTCAATTATCAGGAAGCGGTCATGGCTGATTGTAAACTTACTTATGGTCAGGCCACCATATTGAGCATTGAATTTATC
>CAZYFO010000009.1:0-2732 GCA_964646955.1 uncultured Bacteroidaceae bacterium
TTATTCAGTCATGGTTTAATGGTACAGAGGGTGGAAATGCTCTTGCTGATGTTCTATTGGGAAAAATCTCTCCTTCGGGTAAATTACCATTTACATATCCTGTCAAACTTGAAGACTCTCCGGCATATGCACTTGGAAACTATCCTCAGACAGATGCTGAGATTGGTCAGGATGTATTTGTTTCATTGGTAGGAAATAAGAAGGATGTTCAGAATGGTTCAAGTAATAGGACTACAGCTGTTTATTCTGAAGATTTATTGGTGGGATACCGTTGGTTTACTACAAAAAATGTTCCGGTATTGTATCCTTTTGGTCATGGACTTTCATATTCAAAATTTGGATATTCTGAAATAGCTACTTCGAAAAGTAAATATTCCGATGGTGATAATATTGAAGTCTCATTTACTTTAAAAAACGAAGGAGGTATGGATGCCGATGAGGTGGTACAACTATATGTTCATCGAATTGATGCAACAGTTGAGTGGCCTTATCAGGAATTGAAGGCTTTCAAGCGGGTTTCATTGAAATCAGGTGAAGAGAAGGTTATTAACCTTAGCATTTCTGTAGAACAGTTGAAATATTGGAATGAAGATTCTCATAAATGGAGTTTGGAACATGGCCAGATTGAGCTTTTGCTCGGTTCTTCTGCCGGAGACATTCGTCAAAAGGCGATTGTAAACATCTGATTTGAGAAAATTTAGTGATCGGAGAACTTTTTGATGAATTTCAGAGTTCTTCGATCTCTTTTTTTTACCTATTATTGGTGAAAAGAATATGTGTTTACTAACTTTGCAAATTCAAAAATAAACCATTGCTATGGTAAAGAGTTACGAAGAAATAAACGATAAAATTAAGAAGGGAAAAGCAGTCGTTTTGACTGCAGAACAGGTTTCGGAAATGGCAAAGACAATGTCTCCGAAAGAGATATTGAATAAGGTTGATGTAGTTACTACTGCGACGTTCGGTGCTATGTGTTCATCCGGTGCCATATTGAATCTCGGTCATGCCAATCCTCCAATAAGAATGGAACGTATAGAAATTAACGGTGTACCTGTCAGTGGAGGTCTGGCTGCTGTTGATACCTTTGTGGGAGCTACGGATTGTAATGCTCAGAATCCCACTTATGGAGGTGCACATATTATTGAGGATCTTATTGCCGGTAAGGAATTGGTACTTGAGGCTTGGGGTAAGGGTACCGATTGCTATCCTCGTAAGCATATAAAAACGACTATATCTTTGGACAATATAAATGAAGCTATATTGAGTAATGCAAGAAACGCATATCAGAATTATAATGTGGCCATTAATTCATCAGATAGGATTGAGTACACCTATATGGGTACTTTACTACCTCATATGAAGAATGCTTCATATAGTTCTGCAGGTGAACTTTCACCGCTGATAAATGATCCGGAGTGTAGGACAATAGGTTTGGGAACACGTATTTTTCTTTGCGGGGCACGTGGTTATGTGACTTGGAACGGAACTCAGTTCAATACCTCAAAACCGGTTAATGAATACGGCGTTCCTATTGGAAATGCACGTACAATATCTGTGATGGGTGAGATGCGTGAGATGGATACTCGTTTCATAAGAGGTGCATATTTTGAGAAATACGGTGTTTCCATGTATGTCGGCATCGGTATTCCTATTCCTATTCTTGATGAAGATATGGCAGAACGTGTTTCTATTCGTAACAGTCAGATTACAACGAATATAGAGGATTATGGTCATAATTATGATATGGTTGGTATGGTCAATTATGAACAGTTACGTAGTGGTGAGATTGAGTTCATGGGAAAGAAAATTCATACGGCACCATTATCTAGTCTTTCCAAAGCTCGAGAGATTGCAGATATTCTGAAAAGATGGATTGAATCAGGAAGTTTTACACTTTCGGCTCCTGTTCGTTCTATGCCAATAGGGACTAATCTTAAACAATTGGAAGAAAAGATTTTCTAATCTTGAAATTGAAAATGATATGATAAAAAGGGTAATCATAACGTTTCCGGCAGATTCTGCCGGTCGTTCATTAACATACGAACTGATTAAGAAGTTTGATATAAAAGTCAGTATATTAAAGGCCGATATTGATGCCGGTCGCAGAGGTAAACTATTGCTCGAACTGGATGCTGAGTCCGGAAAGATAGAAGAGGCGATCAAATATATGGAACAGAGCGATGTTGAAGTAAGTCCGGTTGAGAGAAAAATAAGGTATGATCACAGTCGTTGTGTTGATTGTGGGGCATGTACTTCAGCTTGTCTGTCCGGAGCTTTGACAATAACCGCACCTGATTGGAAGCTTAATTTCGATCCTGAAAAGTGTATTGTATGTAAGCTGTGCCTTACTGCCTGTCCTCTAAAATTGTTTACAATAGAGTTTGCCGAATAGGCGTTCTTATAATGGAGTACGAATCACGTAGTTACAGAGGTCATTTTTCGACGGATGGACGTCGTTGGTTTTGTGCAAAATATAAAGAGACCGATTTGTGGATAGGAGTCGATATTGGTTCATATTCTCCATCTATGAAGGACGAAGTTCTTGGTATAATAATAAGACTTCGAACCCTTATGGATGCATACCTCTTAATTGATCCGGGATATAAGGAATCTTTAGTTCCTTATAAGCCTCAATCTGCCGCTCCATTAATATTTCATGAAATGGCAAAGGTTTGTCATCGTACTGATATTGGACCTATGAGTGCAGTAGCCGGAGCTTTGGCTAAATACGT
>CAZYFO010000009.1:2832-39561 GCA_964646955.1 uncultured Bacteroidaceae bacterium
ATCGTACTGATATTGGACCTATGAGTGCAGTAGCCGGAGCTTTGGCTAAATACGTTGCCGTAGAACTGAAAAAAGTATATCCTTATAAAGAGATTATAGTTGAAAATGGAGGCGATATTTATGCTGAAGCTTATTTTGATATGGATATTGCAGTATTTGCCGGTCAGTCTCCATTGTCCGAGAAAGTGGGACTTCATATTCCTTCATCTGTCTTTCCTTTAGGAATATGTACATCCAGTGGTACTGTGGGGCCATCTTTTAGCATGGGAAAAGCGGATGCTGCAATGATAGTATGTAAGGATGTTCTTCTCGCAGACAGTTATGCGACAGCAGTTGCTAATAGAGTGAAAACTATTGATGATGTTCCTTCTGTAATAGATTTTGTCTCAACGCGTTCTGATATTTTGGGAGCTATTATTATTAAGGATGATAAAATGGCCGTATGTGGCGATTTTGAGTTGCGTCTATTCAAATAAAATGGTATCTTTCGGGACTTTTTCGTTATTCTAAATATATAAATTACTAATCAATAAATAACTAATGAAAAGATTGTTTCTTACACTATTTGCAATGGCTTTTTTGCAGTTGCAGATGAATGCGATGGACAATAAGGGTATATCCTTTAATTCATTGTCATCAGACAGATTCTCACTCATTGAGAATGGTAAACCAACAAAAATTCTTGTTGATGAAGCCGACAATATCGGGATTCAGATAGCATTGGCTTCGCTTCAAAAAGATTTTCTCGCTGTAAGCGGTTCAAAAGCCGATTTGCAGTATAATCCTTCCTCCAATCGTATGATAATTGTAGGTTCATTGGAGAGTAAATACATCAAACAGCTTATAAAGTCTAAGAAATTGGATGAAAAAGAGTTGAAGGGTAAGAATGAAAAATACCTTATGACAGTAATAAAGAATCCTATCGATGGTGTCGATGAAGCTTTGGTGATTGCAGGTAGCGATAGACGCGGTACTATTTACGGAATATATGAACTGAGTGAACAGATAGGAGTTTCACCATGGTATTATTGGGCCGATGTACCAATTAAAAAGGAACAAAACATTTCTTTACAACCAGGTACATATTCAGCCGGTGAACCAAAAGTAAAATATCGCGGTATTTTTTTGAATGACGAGGCTCCGTGTCTAACATCATGGGTAAAAAATACTTTTGGTACAGACTATGGTGATCATAATTTCTATGCTTCTTGTTTTGAGTTAATTCTTCGTTTGCGTGGTAACTTTATGTGGCCTGCCATGTGGGGATGGGCTTTCTACTCAGATGATCCTGAGAATTCAAAGACAGCAGATGACATGGGTATAATAATGGGAACCTCACATCACGAACCTATGGCACGTAATCATCAGGAGTGGGCAAGAAATCCGAAAGCTTATGGTGGTGTATGGGATTATAATAAGAATGAGAAGGAATTGGATCGTTTTTTCAGAGAAGGAATAGAGAGAGCCAAGAATACTGAAGATTTGATTACTATGGGAATGCGTGGTGACGGAGATGCTTCTTTAGCAGGTTCGGATGAAGATAATATCAAGATGATGGAACGTCTTTTTGCCAATCAACGACAGATAATTAAGGAAGTAACCGGTAAACCTGCAGAGAAACGTCCTCAGGTATGGGCATTGTACAAGGAAGTACAGATTTATTACAACAAAGGATTGCGAGTTCCCGATGATGTTATTATTCTTATTAGTGACGATAACTGGGGCGATGTACGTAAACTTCCAAACGCTCAGGAACGCCTTCGTAAAGGAGGATGGGGTATGTATTATCATGTTGACTATGTAGGTGCACCTAGAAATTCCAAGTGGCTGAATATTACTCCGATACAGAATATGTGGGAACAAATGCAACTAACATATGATTATGGAGTGGATAAAATTTGGGTTCTTAATGTAGGTGATTTGAAGCCTATGGAATATCCTATAACCTTGTTCCTTGATATGGCATGGAATCCTACTGCATATTCTACATCCAATTTATTGGATCATTCAATAGAGTTTTGCAAGGAATTTTTTGGTGAGGAGCAAGCTGCAGAAGCTGCACGAATACTTAACCTTTACAGTAAATACAATGGTCGAGTTACTCCTGAGATGTTAGATAGAAATACATATAACCTGGAGACCGGAGAATGGAAAAAGGTATGTGACGATTACGTTAGACTTGAAGCTGAAGCCCTAAGACAATATTTGACTTTAAAGCCTGAATACCGTGATGCATATCAACAGATTATTCTATTCCCGGTTCAAGCTATGAGCAATCTTTATGATATGTACTATTCACAGGCGATGAACCAAAAACTCTTTAAGGATAATAATCCGGCCGCCAATGAGTGGGCAGATAGGGTTGAACGTGATTTTAAACGTGATGCCGAGCTATGTACTGCATATAATACTACGATGTCTGATGGCAAATGGAATGGTATGATGACTCAGAAGCATATAGGCTATACTTCGTGGAATGATAACTTCCGTGCTGACGTTCTGCCAAAGATAAACCGGATTGAGGACTCGGATAAGGTAGGAGGGTTTGTTTTTTCTGAAAAAGATGCAGTTGTATCTATGGAAGCCGAACATTTTTATAGTTTGAATAATGCAAAAGAAGCTAATTGGACTGTGATTCCATTCATGGGACGTACTTTGAGCGGCATATCACTCCAACCTTACAGCAAGTCTACTGATGGTGCCACTCTGAGTTACAAATTCAATACTATTTCAGATGTGAAGGAGTTATCCGTCTTGATTGCAGTGAAGTCAACGTTGGCATTCTCACGATTGGAAGGACATCGTTACGCCGTTAGTTTGGATGGTGGTGAAGAACAAATAATAAACTTCAATGAGCGCCTCAACGAAGAACCGGCCAATCAATATTCTATTTATTATCCTACTGTAGCAAAACGTGTAGTTGAGAGTAAGTTGAAATTTAATGTCTCAAAATCAGCAGGTGAACATACTCTTACTATCAGACCTATTGAACCCGGAACCGTATTTGAGAAGATTGTGATAGACTTAGGTGGTTATAAACCATCATATCTGTTTATGGATGAATCTCCGGTGATACGTGAATGAATTTCAAATAAATAACAAAATAAAGGCCTGCATAATAGCAGGCCTTTATTTTGTTATTTATTTGGATTACCTGTTCGACTAAACAACTCAAGGTCAATAGACTCTCCCATAAGCTGGTATCCATCCTTATTTGGATGTAGATAGTCATTTTCGAATAGAAACTTTTTATTCAATTGTGCAGGATCCTCTTCACTTCCCATGATTTTGTCGAAATCAATAAGTCCATCGAAATCACCTCCATTACGAATCCATTCGTTAAGTAACTGACGTCCTTCTTCGTGATTTTCGCTGTAGTAGTTATTGCCTTTGAATGGCATAATAGTACCTCCGTAAACGTATATGCCTTTTTCGTGTGCCTCGCTGATAATCTGTTTGTAAACCTCAATAATCTCTTTCGCTTTGGCAACAGCATCACCCCAGCCACCTAAGTCATTTACGCCTTCAAACAAAATTATGTATTTAACACCCTCTTGCTGAAATAGGTCTCTCGGATAACGGCTCCGCCCTGTCGGTCCAAGGCCGCCATTTAGAACGCAGTTTCCGCCAAGTCCCATATTTAGAACCGATACGTTAGATGTTGCCTTATTTGAAAGTAATTTATGTGAAAGTACGTCTGTCCATCTGTTCTGTTCGTTTGTCGTTGAGCCACGTCCATCCGTAATTGAATTACCTAATACGACTATGGCACGTGCTTGTTTTGGAGCCATCACTTCGATGGCATTAATTATATACCAATGTGCTGTGGACGTAGCGTCAGAAAAATCGGCGGTATTACCTTCAACTAAATAAGAGTCTGTTCTGGACCCGGGATGTCCGGTTACACTTGTTGATGAAGCATCACCGAAATGTATGGTTATTGCAACATTCTCACGATTACCGACACTGAAATTGATAGGATCTGATGTTACCAGTTCACCCGGTTTTATGACGATTGATGATGAACCATCGAATTTCAGGCCTTTTGAGGAGCCTTCTACAATTTTACTGCTACTACCCGCTGTTGCTGCTAATGCTACTTCTGCGGCATTGATAGTAACAGGACCTTCGCTGAACTCATTTGAAAATTTGATACGGATTTTCTTCCCGCTGATAGATACTTGAACTATCTGTCTGAGTGAATTGTTTGCCAGATATGGTGCCGGAGGGCAGTTATGTTTTTCTACGACCTGTTCGGCAGTAGCCCAAGTCGCAACCCAGTGCTTGCCGGCTTTGGCATTTAGAGAAAATACGATTGGCATAACAGCCGCCAATAAAAGAAATTTAATTTTCATTGCACGAATTATTTAAATTATTAGTAATCAGTAGTATGAGCGTGAAATATGACAAATATCAAAAATAATCTTTGAACCTGTTTTATATATCCCGGTCGTAAAATTACCACAAAAAACTCATAGTTATAATAATTGTGTGGCACGATTGTTAAACATAAAAGGTGAATTCCTGATATTTTCAGGAGATGTCAACAAATCACTAATCATTCATTGCCTAATGAACATAAAATTCTAACTTTACGACTCAAATGTATTTATGTTCAGATGAGAAAATATATTATTAATCTTATAATTTGTCTTATTATTCCGTTATACGGTAGTGCCCAACGTAGTTATTGGTTTACTACAGATCAAGTATCAAGTAATAGGTTTCAAGCTATTTGTGAAGATAAATACGGTTTTGTGTGGATTGGTACTGAAAACGGGTTAAATAGATATGACGGATACAGCTTTGTAAGTTATTTCCATAATGATAAGGACTCATTGTCGTTATTGAGTAACTACGTTAGGACTTTATATTTAGATGATGAAGGTCTGATGTGGATAGGTACTAATAAAGGTATTCAATATCAGAATCCGGGAGAAAGAAATTTTAATACTGTTCATTTATCTGATAACAGAACCTCTTTTATTACACAGATTATAAAATTAGGCAATGGTCAAATATGGTTTACAACATCCGGAAGAGGTGTATATGTGATATATCCTGATGATAAAAAAATAGCTCATAATATTAATAGGTTGGGTGATATT
Organism: uncultured Bacteroidaceae bacterium; assembly: GCA_964646955.1. GTDB lineage: Bacteria > Bacteroidota > Bacteroidia > Bacteroidales > Bacteroidaceae > Colenecus. The sequence continues at coordinate 7,941 of CAZYFO010000009.1, forward strand.
ATAGGTACATCGGTTTTTCGTGCTATTATGGAGGATAATAATGGACTCGTTTGGTTGGGAACTCCTTTCGGAATATCTATATGTGATCCTAAGAATATGACTGTAAACTCTTTTAAGAAAGACCAACTTAAAAGTGATATTAATGGAATTCATGAGGATAAACACGGTGATGTTTTTATTTCCACATCGGACCATCTATATAAATGGTATCGTAAAGAAGATAGATTGGAAAGAATAACTCCAGAGGAAGGAATAGGTGAGATTACTCACTCTTTCATAGATAAAAATGATGACTTATATGTTACTGTTAGAGGAAATGGGTTATGTGTTTATAATAAAAGAAGGAATAATTTAGACGTTCTGCACCATGACCATGGAGATTTGAGCTTGAATAGACTGGATGTAAGTGCGCTATTAAGAGATCAACATGGAAATCTCTGGCTTGGTTGTTTTTTGAATGGGCTTATGATGATAGCCAATGATGATAATCAGTTTAAGTTCTGGAAATTCTCGGATTATAAAGAGGATATTAATGGAACCGTCACAGCTCTTATGGTTGATACAAAGGAGAATCTCTGGATTGGTTATAATAATAACAGTTTAAGTTGCATCGACAGACATGGAAAAGTAAAGATAAGAGGTAAATCCCAACCTTATGTAAATTGTTTTTATCAGGATAAATCGGAAAAAATTTGGGTGGGATTAATTCGAGGAGGTTTGGCTACTTTAAATCCTGAAGATGGAGAATTGACGACAGTCGCTTCAAATAATTATGCTTCCATATATTCAATTGTCGAAGATCGTCAAGGCAGGATTTATTATTCCGAACTTGGTCAGGGTTTTAGCCGTTATGATAAAAATAGTGGTGAGACTGAAAGATGGTCAACTCTTGCTTCCAATGAAGGTGTTTTACAACTCACTAGTGACTGGATCTATTCTATGTATATTGACGAATCGAATTATTTGTGGATAGGTCATGACTATGGAATGAATTGCTATGACATCGAACATGATATGTTTGTGAATATCAATAATCTTAATTCCGCATTGGGAAATACCGGTTGCTATATTATTATTGAGGATTCTAAAAAACGTCTATGGTTAGGTACTAATAAGGGATTGTTGATGTATGATAAGAATTCCGGTTCAAGTAAAATGTATTCGACATTCGAGGGTCTTTCTGACGCGACCATATGTGGTATTGTTGAAGACAAAAACGGCAATATATGGGTTAGTACCCAGTTAGGAATCAATAAGGTCAACCTGGAAACAGGATCCATTGACAGATATTACTCAGGTGCAGGACTGGTTGATAGAAGCTACAGTAAAGTTTCTACAGTAAATAAAAAGAGGGGTATAATTTATTTTGGAAGCAATGTAGGCATTACAAACTTCCGCCCTGATGAGATAAATACAGTTACAGCAGTAAACAATGTAATACTAACGGGCTTTTATGTAAATAATAGTCCAATTACTGCTGAAAGTCTTTCAGGGGGAAAACCGATTGTTAATTCACCGGTTATGAATGCAGATGTATTCAGATTGGCTTATCTGGATAACTCATTTACATTGGAATTCAGTACATTGAACTTTGGAGATCAAGATTGTATAAGTTTTGAATATACTTTTGATCAGAACAAAAATACATGGTCAACAACTCCTGCCGGTGTTAATAGAATTAATTTCACCCATATGGGACCGGGAAAGCACCATTTGAGTGTAAGAGCGAGAATGAATGACAGTCGTTCGGATATAAGTACTTATACAATTGTAATTGCATCCCCTTGGTATATGAGTTTGACTGCATATTGTATATATGTGTTGATTCTTGCGCTTATTATATGGACATTGATAAGTGCATCAAAACGCAATAGGGAACAGGAACTAAGTGAGGCAAAACTACAGTCATTTTCAAATGTCGCTCATGAGATTTGTACTCCAATGACCATGATTATCTCTCCATTAGAAGAATTGTTATCTGATCCAGGCCTAAATTATGATACAATAAAATCATTAAAACAGATGCATAAAAGCTCTACAAAGATACTGAGCTTGATTAACCAACTTCTTGACCTAAGAAAATATGATGAAGGAAGTATGCACTTGAAATTTGCCAAAACTGAATTGGTAACATTCATAATGGGGCCTTTTGAATTGTTTACTCAGACAGCTGAATCAAGAAACATAGCCTTTACTTTCTCTCATAAGATAGACGAGTTGTTTGCCTGGATAGATAAGGACAGTATTGATAAGGTGATGATGAATTTGCTCTCTAACGCATTTAAGTACACACACGATAATGGTACAATTGATGTTAACATTGAGACTGGCGTTGATGAAAAAGAATATGGTCCATTACGTCAGTATGTGGAGATTTCTGTTGGAGATAATGGAATTGGACTGAATATCAATGATGTAATGAAGGTATTTGACCGCTTCTACAGAGCACAGACAGAATTGTCTTCTGTTACTCTTGGTATGGGTATCGGATTGAATTATTGTAGAATCCTAGTGGAGATGCATCAAGGTAGTATTAAAGCGCAGAATAAGCCTGATGGTCATGGTAGTGTTTTCTCTTTCAGATTGCCATTGGGTTCAAGTCATATAAAACAAGAAGATATTATTGAGAATAGTAGTGATGACAGAATTGATATTGAACGTGAACAGATTAGTCAGATATATGAAGACCAATCTGTTAGAATGTATGGTACTCACAAGAAGATTCTTGTAATTGACGATAACGATACAATGCTTGATTATATAAAAGAGAATCTTCAGCCAATGTATAAGGTTATTACAAGCAAAAACGGAAGTGAAGGACTAAAGCAGGCTCTTTCAATTATTCCCGATCTTGTTATCACTGACGTGATTATGCCGGAGATGGATGGAATCACACTTGTAAAAAAACTAAAGAATAATTCTACTGTAAGTCATATTCCTGTAATCATGCTCTCCGGTAGAAATAAATTACAGGATAGAATGACTGGTATCAATAATGGTGCAGATTATTATTTGCCAAAGCCGTTCTATATGAATGAGTTGAAATCCATCACAGCCAATTTGATCAATAACAGGCTTATAGTCAAAGGAAAATTCTCGGGATCTCAAGAACAGAAAGACAATATCAAGGATGTTAAGTTCCAGTCAAGTGATGAATTATTCATGAAGCGGATAATGAACATCATCAATGCAAATATCTCTAATTGTGATTTCAATATTGAGCAGTTGACTTCCGAGGTTGGATTAAGTAGGGCACAGTTACATAGGAAGATAAAAGACAAAACCGGTTTCTCTGCCGGCAAGTTTATCCAGAATCTCAGAATGCAGCAAGCTGCAAACCTTTTAAAGGAAAAGAAGGTCAATGTAACTCAGATTGCCAATGCAGTAGGTTATTATAGTCATACTCATTTTTCAACTTCATTTAAAGATTACTATGGTGTAACTCCACTTGAATATGTAAAGCAGGTTGAGATTAATGAACATTCAGAAAAAGATACTAATGCGTAATGAATAAGTAAAAGGATTGTTATGGATGTATTATTAAAAAAGAGACTAATTGATGCTGCAGAACGTTTTGAACAGCCTGAATTCATAAAAACGGATCCTATAAATCTACCTCACAGATACTCTGAACGTAAAGATATTGAAGTCTCAGCAATGATATCGGCATGGATGGCTTACGGAAGCAGAACAGTCTTTTTAGAAAAGTTGAATAGACTTCACAATGTCATGGATTATTATGGTGGACCATATCAATATATTGATAGTAAATCTTATTTATTAGAGAAAAGATGTGATAATGATTGCTTGTATCGATTCTATAAATGGTACGATTATTACCAATTATGTGGCAGGATAAATAAGGTGCTTATGGAAGAAGGGACATTGGAAGGTACTGTAGATCAATTATGCAAAAAGTTCTTCGGACTGAACGGAATACCTATCCCTGGAAGTAAATCTGCTAATAAGCGTATTAATATGTTTCTTCGTTGGATGGTTAGAAAGAATAGTCTTGTGGATTTTGGACTATGGGAAAGTATTAACCCAAAGGATCTTGTCATACCGTTAGACACACACGTATATCAAGAGGCATTGAAATTCGGACTTACAACCCGCCATAGTGCTGATTCTAAGACTGCAATCGAAATCACATCAGCCATGAAAGAGATATGGCCTGAAGATCCGGTTCGCGGAGATTTCGCGCTGTATGGGCTGGGGATTAACGAATAGGATAAGTAGCCTTATTATTTACTAAGTTCAGTCAGGATTCTTATTTCATCTTTCCATAATGACTCATCAGGCGTTTCGAGTAAGAAAGGGATACTATTGAATCTATCATCTTTCATTATTCTTTCAAAAAAGGTCATACCGAGATAACCTTTACCTATTGATTCGTGACGATCTACTCGAGATCCCAATTCTTTCTTACTGTCATTCAGATGAATTGCCCTGAGATAATTGGAACCTATATTTTCATCGAATTCTTTCCATACACTTTCATAATTGTTTATTAGGTCATAACCGGCTGTTAGTGTGTGGCATGTGTCTATGCATACTCCAACTCTGCTTTTGTCATGAACTCCATCAATAATCTTTCCTATTTGCCAGAATGCAAATCCAATATTGCTTCCTTGACCGGCAGTGTTTTCAATAACGGCTGTTACACCCTGAGTCTTTTCCAATGCGATGTTAATGCTTTCAGATATGAGTTCCATGCATCTTTCCGGTGTTATCTTGTTTAGATGACTCCCGGGATGAAAGTTAAGCATAGATAATCCTAACTCTTCGCACCGTTTCATCTCGTCGATGAATGAGTCTCTGGATTTCTCAAGTCCTTCCTCATCAGGGCTTCCCAAGTTTATTAGATAGCTGTCATGAGGCAAAATATATTGTTTGTCTATACCGGCGTCAGAACATGATTTCTTAAATAGTTTAATCTCTTCCGGTTTTAGTGGTGAGCTAAACCATTGACGTTGGTTTTTTGTAAACATGGCAAAAGCCGTAGCGCCTACTGCCATTGCGTTAAGAGGGGCATTGTTAACACCTCCTGAAACCGATACGTGTGGACCTATATGCTTCATAATTCAATATTTTATTCTAAGTCTACTATTGTAATTCCTGTTCCTCCAAACTGTACGTGCTCGTCGTGATACTCTTTTACTGCAGGAACCGTATTCAGATATTGGCGAATCAATTGACGTAATATGCCGCTTCCTGTACCATGAAGTATGCGTACTCTACTCATTCCTATCAGTGTGGCATCATCAATGAAGTGCATAACCGTCATCACGGCCTCATCTCCACGCATGCCTCGTACATCGAGGTCCGGTCTGAAGGCAAGTTTTCTGTTATAGATATCTTCGTGAGTCTCTTTGCTGATGTAGGTAACGGATTTCTCACGTTGTTCCTGAATTTTGTCACGAACAGCATGTTCCAGTCGGTTAACCTTGACTAAGCTACTAATATTTCCGAATTCCACAGTTATATCCTGTTTGTTCACGGAAACCACATCACCTACGACTTTCTGCCCGATAATTCGAACTAAGTCTCCGACTTTGAATACTTCATTGTCGTTCTTGCGCAATTTCGGTTTTTCGAGAATTGTCTGTTGAACAGTCTCAGCCTGTCTTTTGTCCTTGTCATATTTGCGTTGTTGACGTCTTTCTTGACTCAATCTGATCTGTTCCATTTTTTTGAGAATCTTATCCTCAGCATCCGAATTTGTAGAAATTAGATTTTCTTTGAAATCCGAAAGTTCTTGACGAGCCAATTTGGTCAGCTCTTTTTCGGCCTGAGACTCCTTGATGGTACGAATGGTATTCTCTATTATTGCATTGGATTCTTTTATCAGTTTGTCAGCTTGCAACTTAGCCTCGTTTATTATTGTTTTACGCTGTTTTTGAAGCTCCTTCAGTTCTTCCTCATGCTGTGAAAGCTGTTGGTCAAGCTGCTTCTCCAATTGGTGGACAGTCTGTCTTTTGTTCTCCCAATATCGTTTGTCCCTTACGATGTCTTGAAGGTATTTGTCAGCATTTATATAATCACGTCCAACTATCTGTGAGGCATCATTGATAACATCTTCTGGCAATCCTATTTTGCGGGCTATTTCTACCGCAAACGAACTGCCTGGATTCCCTGTCTGAAGAATATATAATGGCTGCATAAGCTGTCTGTCATAGAGCATCGCACTATTCTTAATACCTTCATGTTCATCTGCATAATGTTTAAGGTTCTGATAGTGGGTAGTTATTATTCCGAAAACACGGTTAATATTGAATCGCATCAATACGGCTTCAGCAATTGCCCCTCCAATATTCGGTTCAGTACCGCTACCGAATTCATCGATAAGAATCAGGCTACGGTTATCTGCAAATTTTATCATTTGTTTCATATTGGTCAGATGACTGGAATATGTACTCAGATCGTTGTCTATGCTCTGCTCATCTCCGATATCAATAAAAAGATTCTTGAATATTCCAGCATGACTGTTTTCACGCATAGAAACCGGAATTCCGCATTGGAGCATATATTGGAGTAATCCTACAGTCTTAAGACAAACTGATTTACCACCTGCGTTCGGACCGGAAATGAGCAGTATGCTATTCTTTGTATCTAGAGCAATATCAAGAGGTATTACCCTTTTTGAGTGTTTGGCCAGCGACTGTTTTAGCAGAGGATGAACAGCCTGAATCCAGTCTATAACAGTCTTGCGCTCCAACATCGGTTTACAGGCATCAAATTCTATTGATAGTTTTGCTTTAGCACGTATGAAGTCAATATTGGCCAAGAATTGATATGAATCGAGAATTTGTGGAATATTAGGTCTGATTGAATTTGTAAACTCTATCAGAATTTTTGTGACCTCACGTTTTTCGTCGGCTTCAAGCTCACGAATACGATTGTTTGCTTCTACAACCTCTTCCGGTTCAATGAAAACAGTTTTTCCGGAAGCCGATTCATCATGTACAATACCCTTGATCTTTCTCTTTAGAGCCGGCACCACAGGCAGAACCAGACGTCCGTCACGCATTGCAGGAGAGGCATCCTTGTCAACAAGACCATCGTTTTGAGCCTGTTTTAGTATATTTCCCAGGATCCTGGATATGCTGAAGGTGGTGTTTGCCAGATCCATTCTTATGCGATACAGTTCCTTAGATGCGTTGTCTTTTAGTTTACCGAACTTAGTCAGTATCTTATTTATAGTACCTACTATGGCTGGAAAAACACTGACATCCTCGGCTAAAGAGTGTAGGTTAGGGTAGACGCTAGCATTTTCTTCCTTATTCAAGAAATTTACTATTCCGCTTATGGTTTCAAGAGAACGCCACAGGCACAGTAGTTCTGTTTCATCAAGCCATGTACCGATAATCTTAATTCTGGATAAAGCCTCGCTTATATCATGGTAATTTTGATCGGGAAATGAATTTTCCTGACGAAGAATATTGACAAACTCCATTGTCTGATTCAACAAGATATCAATTTTGTCAAATTCGGTCAAAAAGGTCATCTCCTCAACCTTCTGGCGGCCTAACTGACAGATACAACGGTCAGCTAATCGAATCCTAATTTCGTCAAATCCAATCTTATTCTCAAAATAATCCGGATATATCATATATTCTTATTTACATATGCAAAGATAATGCAAACGAGAACAGAAGCAAAGTTTACTTGGATTATGTCGAGTGCAGCTTATCTTTTATGCAATTTACACAATAAAGAAGTTTGAGAATGGGCTTTTCAAGATTTTTCTGTCGATTGTTGATAAAAAACGGTTGTACATTTGCGGATTTAAAAAAAATATGCCACTTTTGCACCGCTTTTACGAAAGCAAGGAAATGGAAGGATGGCAGAGTGATCGATTGCACCGGTCTTGAAAACCGGCGTACGGCAACGTACCGGGGGTTTGAATCCCTCTCCTTCCGCCAACAAAAACGAGCGACGATGAGTCGCTCGTTTTTGTTGCAATCGGCGCCCGCTGCAAGCGTCATGGATTGAGATTTAGCTCAATCCCCCAAAGAAGGAGCGAAGCGACTTCTAAAGAAGAGAAAGCGACATGGAAAGCGACACAAAAAAGTGATAATAAAAAATTGTAATCAGCCCAAAATACCACTACCTTTATCTCAAAGAAACATTCCCAATAGTAAATGTGGATTTTAAAACAAAAAATAGATGAAACAAAATAAACAAGAAAAAACCAACGCCGCACGTCTTATAGATAAAGCAAAAATAGTGTACGAACTAATCCCGTATACAGTAGATGAAAATGATCTGGCAGCTACCCACATAGCAGAAGAGCTAGGTGAACCGATAGAACAAGTCTTTAAAACGTTGGTTCTGAGTGGGGATAAGACAGGATATTTTGTTTGTGTAGTACCCGGTGACGCTGAGGTAGACTTAAAAAAGGCTGCCAAGTTTTCAGGAAACAAAAAGTGTGACCTGATTCCAATAAAGGAGTTGCTGCCTTTGACAGGCTATATCAGAGGCGGTTGTTCTCCGATAGGAATGAAAAAACAGTTTCCGACCTATTTTCATAATACTGCCGAAGAATATGATTATATATATGTAAGTGCCGGAGTAAGAGGGTTGCAATTCAAAATAGATCCCAAAGAATTGATTAGGCATATTCAGGCACAACTTGTTGATATGATTGTTTAATAATTGCTGTACATATGATTAATTATTAATGTTTTATGATATGAGCTCAAATTATGACTGGAAATTCTCTACTATCGGTAATGTAGTAAGAGTTTGTATTGAAAAAGGTACTGATATTGCGCATCTGGGTGAACTTGACCAGAAATTGTGGACAGTATTGAGCTGTCCGGTCAATGGCTTGGAACTTGATGAGAAAACGTTGATGATGATGGATATTGACGGTGATGGAAAGATTCGAGTCAAAGAAGTAGTTGCAGCAGCAGAGTGGTTGTGTCGTGTAATAAAAGATCCCGATATGCTTCTTCGTCAAGAGGATTCCATACCGCTTTCAGCCTTTAACTTGAAAAATGAAGAAGGTAAGCGCCTTCATGATTCGGCTAAACAGATATTGGCAAATCTTGGACTAAATAAAGACAGAATATCTATATCTGATACTGCTGATAGTATGGCGATATTTGCAAAAACCCGTTTCAATGGAGATGGTATAATTACTGAGAATTCGACAGATAATGATCTGATTAGGCAAACTATTTCAGCATGTATAAAAACAATAGGTGGTGTAATTGATCGCAGTGGTGTTCCTGGTGTTAATAATGATATAGTTGATAAATTCTATGCCGAGTTGTCCGATTATGCTGATTGGATGGATACAGCCGAAAAGAATAGCGCTTCCGTTTTGCCATATGGAGACAACACAAGTGCTGCTCTAGATGTGTGCAATCTATTGAAAGACAAGATAGAGGATTATTTTATGAGGTGCAAACTGATTGCTTTTAATAATAACAGTACATCTGCATTGGATGTCTCTGTTAGTCGTATTGAAGCAATTAGTGCAAACAACCTTGGCACCTGCATGGATGAAATTGCATCATATCCTTTAGCAAGAGTTAATTCAGAGATTTCCTTACCGCTTAAAGGCATTAATCCGGCTTGGCAGGAATCATTCGATAAACTGAAAACATTGGTATTTGATATTGATTTTCCGGGAAGTAGTGAAATATCTGAACATCAATGGAAATCCATACTTTCCAAATTGGATGCGTATTCATCTTGGATTTCATCAAAGAAAGGAACGTTGGTTGAATCTCTGGGTTATGATACCATAAAATTGATTCTTAGTCAAAATAAAAAATCTGCGTTGATTGAATTAATAAATGAAGACAAGAAGTTGGAAGCTGAAGCCGGTTCGATTGACACAGTAAATAAATTATTACATTTTTATCGTGATATATATAGATTGATAAAGAACTTTGTTTCTTTTCAGGATTTCTATTCGAGGAACAGTGCTCAGAAGGCGATATTCCAGGCAGGAAGACTGTTTATAGATCAACGTAGCCTGGATTTATGCTTTAAAGTGTCTGACATGGATAAGCATAATACTATGGCGGGACAGTCGGGTATGTTTATTATATATTGTAATTGTATATCGAAAACCAAGAACGAAACGATGACAATTGCTGCTGTAATGACTGATGGGGAAGTAAAGAATATCGTTTTAGGTAAGAACGCATTGTTCTATGACAACGATGGATGTGATTGGGATGCAACAGTATTAAAGATAATAGATAATCCAATCAGTATACGTCAAGGATTTTGGCAACCATATAGAAAATTTGGGAAATTCATTGAAAATCAAATAAATAAGGTTGCTTCGAGCCAGGACAATAAAGTAACTAGCAGTGTGTCGGGAAAAATAGATGATGTTGGAAATAAGGTTTACGAGAAAGATGTTACTGCAGTTCGTATTCAGGATACTGTGGAGACGAAAAAAGCACAAGCTTTCGACATTGCCAAGTTCGCCGGTATTTTTGCTGCAATTGGTTTAGCTTTAGGTTATATTGGAAGCTTCCTTTCGACTTGTATTGGTGGATTTGTATCTTTAAATTGGTGGCAAATGATTCTTGTTATACCCGGCCTAATGTTGATAATCTCGGGCCCTTCAATGATAATAGCTTGGATGAAATTGAGGAAACGTAACATTTCTCCAATTCTCAATGCTAATGGTTGGGCTGTTAACTCTCAAATGATGATAAATATCACATTCGGGCAAACTTTGACTCAGATAGCTAACTTACCAAAGTTGGATTTGACATTAATAGCAGATCCGTTTGCCGATAAGAAAATGTCAAAAGGGTTGTTAGTCTTTATTATAACTTCGATTTCTATATTAGTTCTTTTTGCACTGTTTTTCTTTACAAACTCTTTGAAATGTATCGGATTGCCATTCCAAAAAGATAAAGGAGAAACAGAGATAGTCATGGAGCCTACGATAGACGACCAAGATACATTGAGTGTGAATATTGACATTCCATAAAATTGTAATCTCACATAAACAATAGCTATTACTCAAAATGAATCTTTCTAATAATTGAAAGATTCATTTTGAGCGGTTTTCATAATAGAGTGAAGTCAAATCACAAGTAAAATATTAATTCAAAATTGCATAGGGCGTTTTGAACTATTATTACTTGCAGGGTAGTTATTTTATTATCAATCGACAAATTGCTTAAATAAGGAAGTAGTCGGAATTACTATGTACATATGAGCAGATGCTATTCGCAATAAGCTCATGACCAGCCTCATTCGGATGGATTCCATCACTACATAGATATCTGCGATAATCCTTTTTTTCCAGGAAAGCTGATGTAATGTCAATGATTGGCACATGTTTGCGTGCGGCTAAACCAAAAATAGCCATATTGTACATTTCATGCCAATGGTCAATATATGAAACATCACCACCTAGCCATTTAAGTATATTTTCTTTATTGAGTCCTTGTGAAATGTGATTAAAATACCGTTCAGCATCCAACATGGGCAATGAAAACATTATTGGACGAACGCCCAATACTTTGATTTTATCAATCATTTTCTCATACTGATTAATAAATACATCCAATTTTGTTAATGAATAATGAGTGGAATCCGGCTCACATGCTACGTCTGCCCATTGATAGGAACAATCGTTACCACCGTATTCCACAATTACATAATTAGATCCGGTTACTTCATCGAGATGGCGATCAATCATATTCATTCCTTGTGGAACTGTTCCGCCGAACCTTGCGTAATTCTCGACTTTCAGGTCAAGAAGTTTACTGCAACGTTCAACAAAACTCTCCCTGCTGATTATATATTTTGGTGTACCCTGAGAAGTCGCTGATTTGTCTTCGACAATACCTTTCATTACGGAGTCACCAAAAGCGCAAATTCTGTACATATCCATTTGATTTACTATTTCTTTGTTTATGCAAAGATATCTCTGTTAAGTATGTGATGAAAATAATTGTGATTGAGACGTAAAACAAGGGATAAAAGACTGTATTAGGGGTAGAAATCCATATGAATGGGTGAATATCTGTGTAGTAAGTTTTTTACCCAATATATAAATGGGCGGTTTTCTTTACCTATAAGAGCAACATAGGTGGTCGGAAATATTGATTGTATAAGAAAAAAAAGAGTTTTAGTAGATGCACTAATTCTGAATCCGGAAATGGATTATTCCTAACACTAAAAATAACGCAGCACCAAAGTCAGATAACAAAATTGCTTTTGTAACTTTGTAGCATCAAGTTAAAATATTATGCCTAACAAAGAGGGAATTCGTTCATTGTTTGATGGTATTGCATCAAATTACGACAGACTTAATCATGTTATGTCTTTTGGTATCGATAGAAGGTGGAGACGTAAGGCTGTAGATCATATTGTGAATGATAATAAACCTATTCGGGTATTAGATGTAGCAACAGGTACAGGTGATTTTGCATTTGAAATTGCAAAAAGAGTACCTTATGGTAGTTATATATTTGGGATTGATCTTTCAGAGAATATGCTAATTGAGGCTAAGCAAAAAGCGCTGGAAATGCCATCTCGCTACTGTAGAGTTAAGTTTAATATAGGTGATTGTGAGAATCTTCAGTACGAAGACTCTTTTTTTGATAGAGTGAGCGTGTCATTCGGCGTGAGGAACTTTGAAAAGCTTGATTTAGGACTGGCTGAAATGTGTCGGGTTTTAAAAAAAGGGGGACGCCTTGTTATTTTGGAATTATCTTATCCCGATTCTCCTTTTGTATTCAAATTGTATAAGTTCTATTCTTTAAGAATTATTCCTGCATTGGGAAATCTAATATCAAGGAATAAGTCTGCATACGAATATCTACCTGATTCAATCTTGAAATTTCCAAAACCTAATGTAATGATTCCGAAACTTAAGAATGCCGGTTTTTCTTCAGTCATTACAAAAAGTTTTACGTTTGGGGTTTGCCGTATGTATGTTGCTGAAAAATAATCAATAGATAATAATCTGTCGAGAATAAGTATCAAATTCTGTTGATAACTATTTTCGTATTCTTATATTTCATTCGGTTTTTATTCTTAACATTGCGAATGAAAAGATGATGTCACGTATTCTGCGTGACGTTTAGGGAATTCGGTGAAAATCCGGAACAGTACTAGCTGCTGTATGTTTCATAAAATAATCATTACACTCTTTTGTCACTGGCTAAAGCTGGGAAGACGTAGTGATGGAAACAAGTCAGAAGACCGATCTTTTCTGTAAATTGATTTAACCTGCTAGGTAGACGGGTGGTAATCGAACTAAAGAAGATGTTTTCTGTCATTCTACTTTGATTATCTGTGTCTGTATTAGGTTATATTGCGATGATTAATTAATTTATACAGTAAATGATATGGGTATTTCGGAAATTGTAATTATCAAACGTGATGGCAAGCATGAATTGTTTTCGGTCGACAAAATCAAACGAGCCATAAGCAAAGCTTTTTTTTCTGTTGGTTGTTATGCTACTGATGATTCGATATCATCGATTTTGAGTCGTGTTCATGTATCTGACGGAATCTCTGTAGAAGAGATACAGAATCAGGTAGAAGTAGCTTTAATGGCTGAAGGCTATTATGCTGTAGCAAAGAGTTATATGCTGTATCGGCAGAAACATACAGAGGATAGAGAGGTACGCGAAAAATTGAAGTTTCTTATTGATTATTGTGATGCTTCAAACCCCGCATCAGGTTCTAAATATGATGCCAATGCAAATGTCGAACGAAAAAATATTGCTACATTGATTGGTGAGTTGCCAAAGAGCAATTTTATAAGGTTAAATAGACGTCTTCTGACTGACAGGCTGAAAGAAATATATGGTAAAGAATTAGCCGATAATTATATCTATCTTCTCAATAATCATTTTATATACAAAAATGATGAGACCAGTATGGCAAATTATTGTGCTTCGATAACTATGTATCCATGGTTGTTAAATGGTACTATTGATATTGGTGGTAATTCTACCAGACCTACAAATCTTAAATCATTTTGTGGCGGTTTTGTTAATATGGTGTTTATTGTATCCAGCATGTTGTCCGGAGCATGTGCTACACCGGAGTTTCTTATGTATTTGAATTACTTCATTGAACAGGAATATGGTGAGGATTATTATACACATGCTACAGATGTTGTAGATCTATCGTTGAAACACAGAACAATAGATAAGGTAATTACAGATTGTTTTGAGCAGGTTGTTTACAGCATTAATCAACCGACAGGAGCCAGAAACTTTCAAGCTGTATTTTGGAATATTTCATATTATGACAGATATTATTTTGAGAGTTTATTCGGTGAATTCAGATTTCCTGATGATTCCAAACCTCATTGGCAGTCACTATCATGGTTGCAGAAACGTTTTATAAAATGGTTTAATAAAGAACGTACTAAAACAGTTTTGACATTTCCTGTTGAAACAATGGCACTTCTTACTAAGGATGGAGACGTTCGTGATGAAGAGTGGGGAGATTTTACAGCCGAGATGTATAGTGAGGGACACTCATTTTTTACCTATATCAGTGATAATGCAGATTCTCTATCATCATGCTGTAGATTGAGAAATAAGATTGAAGACAACGGTTTCAGCTTTACACTTGGTGCCGGAGGTGTTTCTACCGGTTCAAAGAGCGTTCTGACGATAAATCTCAATAGGTGTATACAATACGCAGCAAAAAACGATATACATTATCTCACATTTTTAGAAGATATCGTCGATTTAGTCCATAAGGTTCAAATTGGTTATAATGATAATCTTAAGGAACTGCAAAAGAAAGGCATGCTTCCTCTATTTGATGCCGGTTATATAGGCATCTCACGTCAATATCTTACTGTTGGTGTAAACGGACTTGTTGAGGCTGCTGAATTTCTTGGAATAGAGATTAATGATAATCCGAAATATATGGAATTTGTTCAAAGTGTACTTGGTTTGATAGAAAAATTCAATCATAAATACCGTTCGAAGGATGTCATGTTCAACTGTGAGATGATCCCGGCTGAAAATGTAGGTGTCAAACATGCCAAATGGGACAAGGCAGACGGTTATATTGTACAAAGAGAATGCTATAACTCATATTTCTATATAGTAGAGGACGAATCAATTAATGTAATTGACAAATTCAGATTGCATGGACGAAAATACATAGAACATCTTACAGGAGGCTCAGCGCTTCATCTGAATTTGGAAGACCATCTGAGTAAGTTGCAATACCGTCAATTAATTAAAGTTGCTGCAAAGGAGGGATGTAACTATCTCACTTTTAATATCCCAAATACTATATGTAACGACTGTGGTCACATAGATAAACATTATTTGAAGAAATGTTCAAAATGTAACAGTGAGAATATTGATTATCTCACTAGAGTGATAGGTTACATGAAAAGAGTCTCTAATTTTTCAGCAGCACGCCAATCTGAAGCTACTAGAAGATATTATGGTCGGTTATAATAGCGAAACATACGATTATATAGAACTTGTCAAAATCAAATAAGTATCGAATGTTGAAATATTGGAATTACGATATTGTATTTGCAGAGATTCCGGATGAAGTGACTCTTGCAATCAATTTGACTTGCTGCCCGAATAGGTGTAAAGGTTGCCATAGTCCACATCTGCAAGAAAATATTGGTAATGTGTTGGATTGGAAAGAGTTGAACTCAATCATTGGGAAATATAAAGATACTATTACCTGTGTATGTTTTATGGGTGGAGATTCTACACCATTTGATGTTGAAGAACTATCTGAACTGATGCACAGATATTATCCTGGAATATATACAGCGTGGTATTCAGGAAAAGCAAAATTGCCGGAAGGTTTCAATAAGGATTTATTCAGATTCATTAAACTGGGGCCTTATATTGAGAGTTGCGGTTCTTTGAAATCCCCTATAACCAATCAACGGCTATATCGAATAGAGGATGGAAAATTGAATAATATAACTTATAAACTTCAGCAAAAATAAAAAACAAGGCGCAAGAATCGAATTCTTGCGCCTTGATTATTAAATAAATATATTATTCAGATATAACTACATTGTAGGTCTTAACAACACCATTATAGTTTGCCTTGATAACAGCTGTACCTGTCTTTGCAGGACTCTGTGTAATTTCAAACTTAACAGCTTCATTGTCAGCAGATGCAGTAACGGTATTTGATTGACCGGCAGCAAGCTTGCAATTAGCCTGATATATGCTTCCATCTACGATACCATTCTGATTTGTTGATCTGACAGGGATAGCTGGAACTTCAATATCTTTTCCACCTACCTTAATACTTACAGTAGGAGCGATTGGACGTTCAACTTGTTTTTTTGCTGAGTTGAAGCCGATACCTTCCAGGTCAAATAGATTGCCCTGAGGACCTTCTGCAACCAAATATATAGCGTGCTTGCCATCCAAATTGTCTACATACTGAGCTACGTCAATAGTATATTTAGAAACTTTCTTGTCAGCACCGGCAGGAACAGTGATTTCGCCGATTTTTTTGCCGTTCCAAGTCTTGTTTGCCCAAGGACCGTCCATCATAACATTAATCTTGAATGCTTCATTTGTGGTAGGAGCGAGGAAAGCACTGAATGTGGTCTTATTCTTTGGACTGGTACCATCAAATGCCTTGATGCCTTTGGAGTCTTTTTTCAAGCCACCGAAACCAAAATACTTGAAACCAATAATATCACCGCTCTTAACTCCTGTCATATCCATTGAGTTGTCCCAAATGTCCCATGTATCTTGCATGCTGTTGCCGTTTGTCATAAAACAAGCGTAACCTGCAGAATAATACTGGTATGGATCCAAACCGAAGATATGGAAACCTTCTGATGTTACTTCTGCACCGGTATATTCATCGCCGTTTGAAGCCTTTGCTGTCCAGATTCCGTCTTCAGCAAATGGATCATAACCCCTAATTACAACTTTACCTCCATCAGCTACAGACTTTTCATCCCACTGAATTGTAACAGGAGCAACCATTGACTGGCGAGCATTTCCGAAGCCGCGTGGTGGACGGTGGTAGAAGATGTACCATTGTCCATTAATTACCTGTAAGCTTCCGTGGGTGTTATGAGCGGCATTGGTAGTCATCAGTTTTGAACCGTCTTCATTTAAGACAACACCACGTGAGTCAACGAGAACACCACCACTACGCCAAGGGCCTAATGGAGAATCACCAAATGCGTAACGGAGAGCTGAGTTAGTGCTTCCGAGTCCATAATCAGGACCTGAATAGCCTGAGAATACCATTACATATTTGTTTCCTACTTTACGTATGGAAGATGCTTCAAAGAAGTTGAATAATCCCGGATCCTGTTCGCTGTAGAGAGCCGGATATTTTGTACCGGCAGGATCTCTAACTACACCATATCTGGAACTTGCAGGTATGAAGTAGGGGATGATTTCCGTTCCTGGACGTACCGAATACATGGTCTTTTGATCAAGCTGAGCAGCTGAAGACCTTTGAAAGCCCCAGAAACCGTATGCACGGAATCCGATAGCGAAATCAGGATCTTTAGGATCTGTAACTTCTTCAATTACGATAGAAGGGTCGAATCCTAGAATACTGCCTGGAACAGTTCTGGTTCCATCCTCAGTAACGTTTACCGGAACAAATGGTCCATCGGGACGATTGCTCTTGCAAACCATTGCCTCGCGATTTCTACCACGGCTGTGCGGATATAGATAATATACCTTTGTTCCATCTTTCTGCTTGATTTCAACCAAATCAGGAGCATACATAACATCCCATTGATTTTCGATGTTATATGTAAAGATAGGACCCTCATCGCGCCAACTTTTGAGATCCTCGACCGGTGCAGACCACATACGGATATCCGGACCACAATAGCTGCCGAAACGGACATCGTGAGAACCGATTATGTATGCACGTAGTTTTCCAGGATTATCCGGGTCATCGAAAACTCTTGGCTCACCATCTGGAACATGCTCCCAAAGCGGAAGATAGGGGTTTCCTGCTGCATGATTGACAAATGTGGTAGAAGACTTGTCATTAGCTTGTTTTTTTGCCGCAAAGACTCCTTGTGTTGAGTAAAGCGACAAAGCAGCGCATAAAATAATTGTCGACTGCTTTTTTAGAATGTTCTTGACTTTCATCTTGTTGATGTAATATATTTACTTGGTTAAAATTTGGTCAGTACAACAGCACAAAAATATAA
The DNA here is from genome assembly GCA_964646955.1 of uncultured Bacteroidaceae bacterium. GTDB lineage: Bacteria > Bacteroidota > Bacteroidia > Bacteroidales > Bacteroidaceae > Colenecus. The sequence continues at coordinate 26,095 of CAZYFO010000009.1, forward strand.
AAAAACTATTTGAGAAGGACATATTCGACACATTTTAATTGTCAAATCTTCTTCTTTGAAAGAATGAACATCATTAATATGGAGAAATTATACTAATAATCTAGTATTCTATATGTTTGATCAGAGTGTCAAAATAAAACTTATCAATTCAGCAAATCAAGCATGAGGGGATAATCTGATTTTTCGATGCCTTTTTCTTGTAAAATAGAAAAGTCTGCATCGAACTCTATTTTAAACTTATCCTTACCTTCAATATTAATGCACTTTTTGTACATGGAGGCAGCTTTGTTAATATTTCCCTGGGTCCATGCAACATGTCCGGCATTCAGAAAATCTTGTGCCAAGGGTTTAGACTGTGAAACCAATCTGTCATAGTATTTTGTGGCTTGTTCAATTTTATCAGATAAAAATGCGCACCAAGCAATTGCACGCCATGCTTTAACCATATTAGGTTTGAGAAACTCAACCTTGAAAAATCGGGAAAGGGCTTCTTTATATTGCTTTAGATCAACTAAGCATTCACCTATCTGAATCTGAAGAGAAAGATTTTCTGAATCAAATAGTTCAGCATGGTTCAATGTGTCCAATGCCTTTTGAGGATTACCAAGTATTCTGTAACACTGCGCGCTATGTCTCATTGTCCAAAGGTTGTCTGGTTGCATAATATCGGCACGACAATAACAATCAAGTGCTTTACTGTATTTATGGCTGCGTTGAAAAGCATATCCCATTTTTTGATAGAACTGATAATCAACATCTTTATTCTTCTCTTCCTTTTCTATTGAATTGAAGATCTCAGCAGCCTCGGCAAAATATTCCTTTCTTAGTAGAAACTCGGCTATTGTATGTTTATTAATGATGTTATTTAATAAAGGAGATAAAGATTTGCAATTGAGCATATTTAGATCTCTGTCGAATGGATCATAGAATTCTGTTCTATTCGGAAAGAGCTTAAAGAATCTATATAGGTCCTGTACATATTGTTTTGATAATGTTTCAATATTTTTCGACTTAGATATATGGATATTGATATTTTCTTCATTTTCTGAATCTGTCTGTGATTCCAACTGAGCAAATATCATATCACGCTGTTCTTTAGGTATCTGAGAAAATGTAAGGCAAAATGAATATTTATCGGAGTTACAGAAAACTTCACTATTAAATATTGCTTTTATGATAGGTGAGTCAGCAATCTTAATGCTACCGATACTATTAGCAACATCGGGCTGTTCATAACAGAATGGGCGTAACCAGTTGGATACTTCTTTGAAAAACGGATATCCTTTTAGGTTGCAGAATGTACTCATATATACATCGGCACCTTCCATTTGCAATTCCGTCATTTCAATAATTTTGTCCTTAAAATTATTATTGTTAATCCATTGTTCCCAGTCCGGATTCTGATCGTCACGTTCCATATCTTCTATCATCATATTGCCGAGTTTTGGATTATGAAGCATTGTAGGAATAATTTCTTCACGCATCTTTCGATCAATTTTCTGAGTCTCTCGGCACATTAACAAAGCTATTTGTATGGTACGTATTCTTTCAATTATTTCTGGAATTTCAGATAAGATTTTTAATTGTCCGCTTATTTCCGGAAAATATGGTATTATGGCATCATATTTCATACCGGATATTAATAAACCGGTCAAAGCCCTAATTGATACATCATAATTAATATTTCGTGAAGCTATTCCAAGAATCATAAACTTTTTTGGATCAAAACGTTGAAGTAGTGACATTGTAATGGCACTTGTGATAAGAGCTGCGTCCTGTTCATCGATGAGAGGTGATTCCAGAAATAAAGAGACTTCTTCAACATCTGTTGATTGCCACAGCCCGCTTGTCCAGATATATGAGAATAGATTTGTTACAGTTTGCTCATGTATAAGTATATTCGGTTTTTCCGTATTAGATTCAAGAATCATTCTATATATTGCAATATCACCATTTGCTTTTTTACGAAGTTGACGATAAAATACTGATTGAGAATTGTTTATTAGAGAAACTCTAAGCGCATCATCTGATAACAAATAGGTTTTTCCGATGAGACTACGATAGAGGGATTCTCTTTCATCATCTTTAATCCCCTGACCGAAGTATTGTAACATATAAGAATATGCAATATTTAGCTCTTCAAATCTGGATGACACTGACCAATCCGATATTTCATTAATCTGTTCTCCAAGAAGATTTAATGCTTCTTTTAATCTGGATTCAATCAATAAAATAGAAATCTTATTTGCTCGATTTATTATTTCTTGCTCTTTACTCATATATAGTCAGAAAAAATGTGGAGATCCCATATAATTGGAATCTCCACAAATATATAAAAATAATGTCGAATTAGCCTTGGATTGCTGCAATTCCGGGTAATATCTTACCCTCTATTGCCTCAAGTAGAGCACCACCACCTGTAGAAACATAAGATACCTTATCAGACATTCCGAACTTGTTGATACAAGCCACAGAATCACCACCTCCGATAAGTGAATAAGCTCCTTTGCTTGTAGCTGTCACAATTGCTTCAGCAATAGCTTTTGAACCAACAGCAAATTTATCTATTTCAAATACGCCGCAAGGACCATTCCATAGAATTGTCTTTGAGTTGATAATAATGTCAGAGAAAGTTTTAATAGTTTTCGGACCAATATCAAGACCTTCCCAGCCGTCACCTATTTTATCAGAATCGACAGTCATAGTATTTGCGTCAGCAGAAAAAGCGTCTGCCACAACAGAATCCTGAGCCAATACCAAATTTACACCTTTGTCCTTGGCTTTTTTCATTATTTCGAGAGCCAAATCCTGTTTATCATCCTCACAAAGAGAATTGCCGATAGTACCACCCATAGCTTTCTTGAAAGTATATGTCATACCTCCACAAAGAATCAGGTTATCAACCTTCGAAAGTAGATTATCGATGATATCAATTTTTGTTGATACCTTTGAACCGCCCATTATTGCGGTGAAAGGATGAACTATGCTGTTCATTACCTTATCTACAGCTGCTACCTCTTTTGACATCAGATAACCGAACATCTTGTTGTCAGCATCAAAATAGTCTGCGATGATAGCTGTTGATGCGTGTTTGCGGTGAGCTGTACCGAACGCATCATTTACATAGCAATCTGCATATGAAGCAAGAACCTTTGTAAAAGCCTTTTGTGAATCTTTCATAGCCTTCTTTGCAGCATCGTAAGAAGGATCATCTTTTTCTATTCCACGTGGTTTACCTTCTTCTTCAGCATAGAAACGAAGATTCTCTAAAAGGAGGGCTTCACCATTTTTGAGAGAAGCTACCAGATCTTGAGCCTTCTGGCAATCATCAGCGAATTTTACCTCAACACCGAGTTTCTCTGAAACACGAGAAAGAATATGTTTAAGTGAACATTTTGGATCGGGATTCTTTTTTGGACGTCCCATATGCGAAGCAATGATAAGACGACCGCCGTCTGAAATGATTTTTTTGAGTGTGGGTATAGCAGCACGGATACGGTTATCATCCGTGATGTTAAAGTTTTCATCCACTGGAACGTTGAAGTCAACGCGTACAAATGCCTTTTTTCCGGCGAAGTTGTAATTGTCAATATTTGTCATAATTATCTATGAATAATAAGTTTATTTTCTAAGTATACAGTTGCAAATTTAGCTTTTTTCCTTCATTTATCTGCTCTAAACTGGAAATATTTAGAGTATGGAGGTAGGTCTTGTGTAAGCCATACGTTTCCTCCAACAATAGTATCGTGTCCTATCCGAATGCGTCCAAGAATGGATGAGTTTGAATATACAACGACATTGTCTTCCAATATTGGGTGACGCGGTAGATTGAGAGGATTCCCATTCTCATCGAACTTGAAACTTTTGGCACCAAGAGTGACGCCTTGATATAGCTGTACGTGATTTCCGATTATTGTGGTCTCTCCAATAACAACACCTGTACCATGGTCAATACTGAAAAATTTACCTATTTGAGCACCTGGGTGAATATCAATCCCAGTCTCTGAATGGGCCAGCTCGGTAATAATTCGTGGCATAATTGGAATACCCAATTGTAGTAGAGCGTGAGCCATTCTATAGTGAGTAATTGCAGTGAGAGAAGGGTAGCATAATATTACCTCCTCAAAACTAACTGCCGCAGGGTCTCCATCAAATACCGCTTTCACATCGGTTCCCAACATAGACCTCAAATCGGGTATCATTTCTATGAATCGTTGAGCAAGAATACGGCCGTCACCCAGTTCGTTTTCTTTTCCAAATATTTGACCTACAAATGCAATCTGTCTGGACAAGAGTGAATATAGACGACTTAAAGAAGTCGAAGTATCATTGCTTCCAAAGTAGTTCCCAAAGACAATAAGTCGGAATATCCTTACAGACTCTTCAATCTCATTCTTGTCTATTGTCTTTTCTCCAACTACCGGAATATATTCGCAAGATTTGTTCAATTCATCCGTAACCTTACGAATGCTATTGAAAATGTCGTTTTGCTCCATTATTCTGAAAAAATTTCTGCAAAGTAACTACTATTTATTGAATAAAAGTAGTCAAAATCTTTGATTTTAGGCCAATAAGTTGTAATCTTGCCATGTTAATATAGAAATAAGATGACAAATTCAATTTTAGAATTAATAGGCAATACACCATTAGTGAGATTAACAAAAACAATGAGTGTTGAAGGACTTTCTGCTAACCTTTTGGTTAAATTGGAATCTTTCAATCCCGGAGGTAGCGCGAAAGACCGTATTGCCCTAAATATGATTGAGGATGCTGAAGTAAAAGGTCTTCTTAAAGTAGGAGCAACTATAATTGAACCAACAAGCGGAAATACGGGAGTCGGGTTGGCATTGGTTTGCGCTGTAAAAGGATATCACCTTATACTGACAATGCCTGAGACTATGAGTATTGAACGTAGACGTTTAGTTGCAGCATATGGCGCTGAAGTTGTATTGACACCTGGATCTGAAGGTATGTCCGGAGCAATTGCCAAGGCTAATAGTCTCAGAGATTCCATACATGGAAGTGTAATCCTTCAGCAATTTGAGAATAATGCTAATCCGGAGGCGCATTATAAGACTACCGGATTGGAAATTTGGAAAGAAACATATGGGTGTGTAGATATATTTGTTGCCGGAATAGGAACAGGTGGCTCGATCAGCGGTATAGGAAAATATCTCAAACAACAGAAACCAAGTGTAAAGGTTATTGGTTTTGAGCCTGCCTCATCAGCGGTTATCACAACTGGTGTAGCTGGTCCTCACGGATTAATGGGAATAGGTGCCGGATTTATTCCTAAGACTCTAAACCTAGATGTTGTTGATGAGGTTGTAACAGTTACTGAAGATGAGGCATATGCAGCATCCAGAGCAATGGCTGAAAAAGAAGGAATATTGGTTGGTATTACATCCGGTGCTGCAATACATGTCGCAAAGGAATTGGCAAAAATGCCGGAGAACAATGGTAAAACAATAGTTGTTTTACTTCCGGATACAGGAGAGCGTTATCTATCTACAAAATTGTTCCAATAAAGAGACCCTTAAAAAATAGCTATCGAAAATATTTGCGAGATAACTACTAAATCTTCTTATCTCGTTGTGTTATTATTCATAAAGTATTTGCAGACAACATTCAATCCGCACTTTTCGCATTTAGGATATTTTGCAGTGCAGGTATATCTGCCATGGAGAATAAGCCAGTGGTGAGCCTTTGATAATATTGAGTTAGGAAAAAAACGTACCAATTCTTTTTCTACGCATAGTGGCGTATTGCATTTGTCAGAAACCAGTCCTATTCTGTGGCTGACCCTTAAGACGTGAGTATCAACGGGCATTGCTTGACCTCCAAATGCAACTGCCAGCATTACATTTGCAGTTTTTCGTCCAACTCCGGGAAGTGTTATCAACTCTTCAAGGGTATGAGGAATCTCACCGTTGAAATTCGCCATAACCATTTTTGCCATATTGACTAGGTGAATAGATTTTGTATTGGGATATGATACACTCTTGATCTTTTCAAAAACCTGATTAGGAGTAGCTTGTGCCAGATATGCAACAGAAGGAAAAGATTTAAAAAGTGCCGGGGTAATCATATTTACTCTTTTGTCCGTGCACTGAGCAGAAAGAATTACTGAGACAAGCAGTTCATATGAAGAATTGAAGTGCAACTCCGTTTTAGCAATAGGAATTGCACTTTCAAAATAATTGCAACATATCTTGAGAAGTTCATCCTTTCTCATTTCTCATAATTAGTATGCAGATTCGAATTCATTTAAAAAACGGGTGTCGTTTTCAGAGAACATTCTAAGATCTTTAACTTGATATTTCAAATTGGTGATTCGTTCAATACCCATTCCGAGAGCATATCCTGAATACTTTTTACTGTCTATTCCATTCAATTCCAGGACATTGGGATCTATCATACCGCATCCTAGGATTTCAACCCAACCGGTTCCCTTACAGAACGGACATCCTTTTCCACCGCAAATATGACAACTGATGTCCATTTCGGCAGAAGGCTCAGTAAAAGGGAAGTAGCTTGGACGCATGCGTATCTTTGTATCCGGGCCAAACATCTCCTGAGCAAAATAGAGAAGTAGTTGTTTCAAATCTGTGAAGCTGACTTTAGTATCTACATATAGAGCCTCAACTTGATGAAAGAAACAATGTGCACGATAGCTGATAGCTTCATTTCTGTACACACGTCCCGGACAAATAATGCGTATAGGAGGCTGAGTAGTCTCCATAACACGACTCTGTACAGATGATGTATGAGTACGCAGTATGATGTCAGGATGTGCCTCGACAAAGAAAGTATCCTGCATATCACGAGCCGGATGGTCTTCAGCGAAATTCATAGATGAGAAGACATGCCAGTCATCTTCGACTTCAGGGCCATCAGCCAAAGTAAAACCTAATCGTGAAAAAATCTCAATTATCTCGTTCTTGACAATTGTCAGAGGATGACGTGTACCTAACTTAATTGGATATGCAGAACGGGAGAGGTCCAACTCGTTTCCTTCTTCAGTTTTTGCTTCCAAAGCAGACTTCAATTCGGAAAACTTTTCCTGAAGTTCTGATTTTAAGAGATTAAGTTTCTGACCTACTTCCTTTTTTTGTTCAACTGGAACATTGCGGAAATCTGCCATAAGGTCATTAAGTATTCCTTTTTTACTCAAGAACTTCAAGCGAAGGTTTTCCAGTTCTTCGGCAGATTCTGCCTTCAAGTCTTTAATCTCCTTTAGAAGATCATCAATATTATTCGTCATCTCAATTTTACTGCTTAATTGCCGACAAAATTACTAAAAAAGATGCTGATAGGGCAAGAACTTTATGCTAATTTTGCCGCATATATGGATATAAATAATAACTATTCACTTCTGGATCGCAATACATTCGGTATTAACGCCTATGCAGATTGTTTTGCGGAATACCGCGACGTATCGGAATTGAAGTCTCTATTACAGATTGTCAAGAGGCCTATATTCTGTATGGGTGGTGGGAGTAATTTATTGTTTATGAATGACTTTCATGGCACAATATTACATTCATGCATAAAATCAATTGAGATAATTGACGAAAATGAGTTTTCTGTATTTGTTAAGGTGGGTTCCGGCGTTGTATGGGATGATTTTGTCGAGTATTGTGTGGAACACGATTTATGGGGTGTTGAAAATCTATCTTCGATTCCAGGAGAGGTAGGGGCTAGTGCAGTTCAGAATATTGGTGCTTACGGAGTTGAAGTTAAAGATGTTATTGTTCGTGTCAATGCTGTATGTTTGTCGGATAGCTCAGAATCTGTTTTCTCAAATGAGCAATGCAAATATGATTATAGAAGCAGTATTTTTAAAACTGAGCTTAAAGGTCAGTTTGCAGTATCATATGTTACCTACGAACTACAAAAGAATCCAAACCCTAAACTTGATTATGGTTTGTTGAAACAGACAGTTGAGAATATGAGTGCTGTTTCATTACAAAATATTCGTAATGCGGTATATTCTATAAGGAACAGTAAATTACCTGATCCGAAAATATTAGGCAATGCCGGAAGTTTTTTCAAGAATCCTGTAATATCTGATATTGAATTCAAAAAACTAAAAGATAGATTTCCTGATATTCCCTCTTATGTTGTTACAGATAAGGAGATTAAGGTTCCGGCTGGCTGGTTGATAGAAAAGTGCGGTTGGAAGGGACGCAGTTTGGGACCGGCTGCTGTACACGATAAACAGGCTCTTGTACTGGTTAATCTTGGAGGGGCTACAGGCGGTGATGTGAAGAGATTGGCTGATAAGGTCATTAGTGATGTTAAAGACCTTTTCAATATTATGTTGGAAACGGAAGTGAATTATATTTGAGATGAAAATTACTTTTCTCGGTACCGGTACGTCAATTGGAGTACCTGAAATGGGATGCACTTGTGCTGTTTGCAAATCGAATAATCCAAAGGATAAACGATTGAGGACTTCAGTGATGATAGAAACGGATCAGACTTGTATTTTAATTGATTGCGGTCCGGATTTTCGTGAACAGGTACTCAGATGGGGGTTCAGAAGGATTGATGGTATTTTGGTAACCCATGAGCATTATGATCATGTTGGTGGTATAGACGATTTGCGTCCTTTCTGTTACCAGGGAGATGTTCCTATATATGCAGAACAGAACGTGATTGAACATTTGATGCAACGTCTTCCTTATTGTTTCGGTCCCAACAAATATCCGGGTACTCCTAGGATAGTTATGAAATCCATTTCTCCGGAAAATACGTTCTCTATAAATGAGTTGATAATTATTCCAATAAGGGTTATGCATGGAAAATTGCCTATTGTTGGTTTTAGGATAGGCAATATGGCATATATAACCGACATGAAAAGCCTTGATGACAACGAATTTGATAAGCTTCAGGGCCTAGATGTATTGATTGTTAATGCCCTTCACACCAAGGAACATCCAACTCATCAGAATGTTATGCAGGCTGTTAATTTTTCTCAAAGAGTAGGGGCGAAAAATACATATTTCGTACATATGAGTCATAGAGTTGGACTTCATGACTTTGTAAATACCAGATTACCGGAATCTGTTGAATTGGCTTACGACGGACTTGCATTGTCAATATAATTGCCAAATCACTGGGAAACCGATTTGAAATACAAACAGCTCAGTTGTATCAAAAGGATATTTTGAGATATTTATTATTCACGAACATTTGAACGCAGAGTATTTAATATATCCTGTTTCATCCTAAGAGTGCGTTCTTCGGTTAGTCCTTCTTTCTTAGGCTTAAAATACTTCTTATATTCGCATCTTGCCAACTTGATATGCTTTAACGGTTTTTCCGAAATTCCATTAATTGGACCGGATATTGTTACTCCAAGTCTGATGGGTAATGGACATTCAGTAAGCGAAATATGGTACCTACAATCAAGATCCTTGTTAATATTGTGACGTCCACCTATTACGGCACTATAACGATCCATATGAACCAGGAACGGGTAAAGATCCACTTTGTTACGTAATACCTGAAGTTCAACAGAAAGACTGTCTATCTTGTTTTCAGCATGTTTACTCATAAGTAATTTTCTCTTGATGCCATTGAAAACATCGTTATCGATTATTACCAAGTCTTTGCCTTCAATGGCAGCTGCACCAATCAATGTGGGCATTCTCAGCGAATAATATTGATCCATTTCAGTCTCGGCTGTCAAGTGAAATTGAGCTTTACCGTCAAAAGACTTCAACATGGGCACGATTGTATCAACAGAAGGGATTAAGCTAATAAGTTCAGCAATTTCAATGTCAAGCAAATGGAAATCGAGTCCCATGTAAATATCTTCGGGTTTAGGAGTCTTGTAAATTGCGGTTAGTTGCATCTCAGCTGCATTTGAAGAGAACCCTAACTCCTGTAAAACCAATGCGCCGTCTTTTATAGTAATATCTCCACCCAAATCATTGAATAGATGATCGTTGAATTCCATCTCTTTAATATGGGTATTCAGAGTAAAATCTACTCCTAATGGTACCATGAATGGATTTGCCTGAACAGAGTCTTTGCTCTGAGTATTTGAGATATCGGTTTCTGTAGTATCATTACTAAATCCGCTAACCAGACTCATCAACTCGGTCATATCAGTGAAATCTGAAACGAAATCAAATTCTCCGGTCAATAATCCGTTATCATTTAACCACTCACCAAGATTCTCGATCTTTCCGGTAAGATTAATATCAGAATTACCTATTGTCAGGCGGCTATTGTTTATTACGAACTTGCCTAAATTGAAATCAAAATCCAATTTGGGCATCAATATAGGCAATCCAATATTATCTACACTTGCATTATTCAAAATAACAGTCAGAATGGGGCTGTATTTTAACAACATGTCTTTTTGGGTAGTATCGATTTGAATCTCTCCAAAAAAATCGGTTTTACCTATATTTGAAGATAGGAAAGAACCCATTTTGGCTGATAAAGTATCACAATTGAAATCGATATAAAAATCAGGATTGCCGTTCTTGCCGGTATTCATACCTACGTAAGTAGATAAATTTAGCTCTCCAATGTTGGTAGAGATAGTATCAAGAGAGGCGTTAACCTGTTTTGAATTCATAAACAGTAATGCTTCGATGTTATCCAAACCATTCATAAATCCGGCTATATAACCCGAAAAATTCAAGTTACTAAATGATGCTGTTATCGGAGTTGTTCCAATGACATTTGCATCTAATTTTCCGGTATTTAAATGAACATCAATAGTAGTATTAGTGGCTGTTGACATCTCTCCTGGGTAAGCGAAGGAGATAGCAAATTTGTCTGATTCCGCAAAAACAGAATCATTATACGACGCGGAAAAATCCTCTGATGATATTTTTGCATCAGCATAATGCAAATCGATTATCTCGTCGCGGATGTCCGCGCTCATAATAACTTTTGCATTGACATTTCCATTTGCGTAGATACCATTGATCATTGGCTGAAAACCGACAGGTATCATATTAAGCAACTTCTCAACGTCGACATCAATTAGGCTTGCATATGCAGATACTTTTGTGTCTTTATTGCTTTTTTGATAGCAATCTGCTCCAAAACCGAATTTCTGACTATTTATAGTAAGTATGGCATCGTTGATTGAAATGCTACTGAAGGCAGTGTCAGTAACAATTGGTATGGATAGGCTAAATGGCCAGTTGTCAATATAGGTTTCTCCATTGGCTCTAACTGTGATATTTGGAGTTATTATATTGGGGGAGATACTTATCCTCTTACCATTTTTGATAGCTGACAGATTCATTTTTAATGATTTTGTCTTAGAAGAAAGGGGCATGTCGCCATTCATAACAAAATCAATATCCGATCCAGCGATAGTTATTGTGGTATTTCCATCTAATCTTGTAATGTCGGCATTCGCATCGCAATCCAAACCGATTTCTTTTATTTTAACAGCAGTAGTATTTCTGTCATCTTGTATCATCAAGAGATCTAATGCCCCTGTTATAGTTGAAAGAGAAAGATTTACGGTTTTAAAATCCAAACCTGTATTTGCATTCACGTTAAAACCCGCATTTGTCAAAGAGAATTTTAAGCTATCTGAATTTGCATTTATACCGTTTGTCTTAATATTCGTCTTGACATCCAATAGGTTATTGGTATAATTCACATTAGCATTGAAACCAAATCTCAATAAATCAATAGAAGAAATGATAGAACTATAATTTACTGATGTATTTTTTATAGTTAAGTTTCCGTCAATATCACTGTATCCACTACGTAAATAGCATATTGCATCTAACTTAATATCATCCAACCTCGAACTCAACGATACAGAATCTGTCAAGTTTGAGATTATTCTGTCAACACTCATTTTTAGATTGACTTTACCGCATAATGCGGAATCAATTCTGCCATTTATTTCGGCATCTAAATTATCAATATGAGCTTCAATTCCCTGTTTTTGATCAATGTATGAAATGTTTGTCTTATTCATTCCGATATAATCAACTTGGAAAGAGAATCCTATATTCATCGAATCAAGTTGGTTGAAATCAAAAGGTTTATCATTTATTTCAACACTTGTTGTAGAGTCGGAAAAAATATCCAGAACACTTTGACCTAAAGAGTCGGTGAATAAATTGATCTGAGTTTTTTCCAGACTAACTGATTCTATGACAGCCAATTGTTGATTAGCTAATGCATTTAAATCCAATTTTGCATATATCCTGTCAATACTGGCCATTGTATCGGTAGGAGCGGATTTTAGACTGTTGAATACAATAATATCATTAACCTCAAGGCTGAAATTCGGAAATGTTTTAAAATAGGTCAATTTAATATCTCCGGTCTCAATTCTGCACGGAGAATAGTTTTCAATGGCATATTTTGTTGCTTTATCAATTCCGGCACGACTGAATAGCAGCCAACTGACTACTCCAAATACAATAGAGAACAATATCAATACTGATATTATTACTATAGCCGAAATTGTAAGAATCTTCTTTACGCCTCTGTTCATTTCTTAGTAAAAGTATATTTACTTGAAGAGTCCCTTTCGTCGTAACATTTAAATTCATTTTCGGAGAGGTCAGTGATAATAAATACTTCATAGTCAGCGACATTAACGCCATCTCCAACCGGCCTCATTTCCAAGACATTGTCATCTAGTGACCAAGTGAAATTTTTACCGTAACCATCTTTATCGGCATATCTGCCTGTATGGTCGCTATTATAAGTGTAATATAGTTGTAAACCATTTACATTATCACAATACCATCTACCATAAAGTATCTCCTCTTTATAATCATCTTCTGTACAATTTGCAAACAAAGCAAGTATGCATATCATTAATGCGGATAATCGAATGACTGTTTTTCTCATACCTCAATTATTAATGTTAACCTCAAACATATATTACGTCTCAACTAAGAACACTGATACTTAATCTCACAACTCAAGAGATTATTACTTGTTGCGAAAGTAATAAAAATCTAATTAATAATAGGGCAGAATAAACAAAAAAGCTGCTTTGTTTTTCCTTTCTTCCTCAAAGGCAGAGTCAACAAGCAAGTGCAAAATTAGATGAAATGTTGAAAGAAAACATTCTTCGGAGAATTGAAGTGAAGTTTTTCTCTGGGCCTATTGTTGATTTTGGCTTGTATCTTTTTGATGTATGCAGGTGTAATATCATCAAAATCAGTTCCTTTTGGTATGTATTGTCTGATCAGTTTGTTGGCATTCTCTATGGCACCTTTTTGCCACGAACAATAAGAATCGGCAAAATAGACTTTCACTCCGTTGAGCATACATGATATTTGTTTGTGCGCACAAAACTCACATCCATTATCTGTAGTTATCGTAAGTAGGGTTCGCTGAATAATCATATTCAATTTTTCACGACAAATGGACAAAGTTCCCATACATCTGTCGGTTTGCCAAATTCAACAATCTTGCAGCTCCATGTTTGGATAAAACTTGCCAGTTTGGTAA
>CAZYFO010000010.1:0-29675 GCA_964646955.1 uncultured Bacteroidaceae bacterium
GCTTTCAGTGATTGACGGTTTTCTTTTGAGAATATCTCTCCCAAACGTGTTTCCAAACCTATGCAGATAAAAGCAATGGAGAATAATATTCCCTGAAAGTTCTTGGCCAAAGCCTTGAATTTGACGACACTTTCTCCGATTTCAACACCGCCGGAGAACCAGATGCTGAATACAACCGATGCAATTACCATACCTACTACGAATTTCGGGAAACGTTGCCATATAACTCTTCCTGATAGCTTTTCTATGCCCTGTGTTTTACGTACGGACCAGAAGATAGAAATAAAGAGTGCTGCAACGCCGATAAGAACGTTCTGTGAGGCCTTTACAATTACGGCAGTCTCGCCTGCTTCTGGTCCTAATATTCCGCCTGATGCAGCTACGGCAGCAGTAGTATCAATGGTGCCGCCTATCCAAGCACCTGAAACCTGTGCTATCGCTGTGGGATCGTCAAAAAGCATTGGTAGAATCCATTTACATAGCAATGGCATCAAATATAGCATTGGGATGGCGACAACCATTACCAATGATATTACATAACTAAGTTTCTTTTGATCACCCTTGATGGTGCCGCAGGTGGCAATGGCAGCCGATACACCGCAAATACTTACTGAGCTGGCCAACATTGTTGCCATCTCGTCGTCCACATGAAACACTTTTCTTGATACCCAGAATCCGAAATACCATACGCAAAGAACGACAATCAAAGCTTGTGCTAAACCGAAGGCTCCGGATTTCATTATTTCGCTGAATATTACTGTAGCACCTAAACAGATAATGCCGATTTTTATATAAAACTCGCTTTGTATGGCAGGAAGAAGCCAATCAGGTACTTTAAAGAAGTTGCTGATAATAAGTCCTAACAGTACTGCATATAATACGGATTCAAGTCCGTATTTCTTTGAAAAAGGTATACTTGCACATAATTGGGCCAACATCGTCAATGCAAAAATCATAAGAAAAGAGATGAAAATACCCTTCACAGACTTTCCTGAGAGAAATGCCGCCATATATATTATTATCATTAAGAAAATAAAAGTATAAGCAGTGTTAACCCATCCCGAATACTCACCGAGAGAAGAAACGCTTAGCATATTTATATTATTCATTAATGACGGTGCTACTATGATTAGTGCAAGGATAAAGAATCCAAGCAATACAATTAGCCACTCTTCACCGATAAGAGGCTTTTTCAGATTTGATAAAGACATAATATTTAGAATTTGATTGACATCATTGCAGACAGGCTATGTCCTAAGTTTTCGTATTTCTTCTGATCCTTCAGGGTGTAGTTTACAAAGAATCTGAGATTTTGTTCAGGCCACCAGTCAAGGCCGATCATATAAGCGTATGCTTCATCATTGTCAACATCGGAATTGTTGTCATAGAAGTCATATCGTACTACCGGACGTATTTTTTGTGATAAACCATTGCTTGTAAAGTTGAACCAATATCCGGCTACTGCATAGAAGCCGTTGCTTTTGAGATTGTTTATGCTTGTTCCATCAGAAATTCCGGTCTCTCCATTCAGATATTCCGACCTTATGGTTAGTTTCTTGTTTTTGTATTCAAGACCTGCAGAATATCTGTTTCTATCGGCATTTTTTCCATTGATTGCATAATTACCGTTATATATTGAACCGGATAAAACCAACTCTTCAACAATAGGACGCAACTCAATGCGGGCTGCCAGATCTTTGTCGGTATTGCAATCTTTTGTATTGATTCCGTTTCCGTTAAATATTCCGGCATAGTACGTTAATACATCCCATTTTCCGTTTTTCTGAAATGCGCTTCCGCTGATTTGAACACCTATGTCACGTCCGTTTGCATAGCTGCTAACTCCGGAAACGTCTTTATATCCTGCTAATTTTGTAATAGCCTGAGCGTTCTCAATACTCTCCAAATTTAATGGTGAATAAGGGTTTTCCAGAGTAAATGGAGTCTTGAACTGTCCTACCTGCAGGTTTACTAACTTATTGAATCTGTATTTTATAAAAGCGTCTATAAGTTTTGGAGATGTGAAATCAGCCTGAAGTCTAAAAGAGAGGCGTTCACTTACGTCTCCTTTTATATCAAGCCTGGCTCTCCGAATCTGCAATGTACTAAGATCGGTCTTTTCCCCATTATAACTCTCAATGTCATATTGAGTATCGATAAAACCGCTTAAAGACAGATAGTCTGCAATCTTTTGAGCCCTTACGGTAGAAAAAACCACTACTAACAATAAGGTTGCTGTTGTTTGAAGTCTTCTTGAAATCATAGTTGTTATTTTTTTGCTACAAGTTTATGGATTTATTGTTAAGGAAATGTAACTATTTGAGATTATGATGTCATAATTTGACAAAAACCTGAATTGAAAGGCCCTTTCTCATAACTTTTTCTTTGAATATACGATGACTTAGGTATATTTGCCGAAACAATTTATTAGTAGCATTGAGTCTTCCGGTTTATATCTTGATAGTATTGTTGTCATCTGCCACGTTGACATTTGCAATTATGTTTTTCAGAATCCGTAGAGTTTTCCTGAAATACTTGCGTCGTAATATCATGCGTAGCAATAATGCTAAGGTCGGTGTTTTTGAAGCGGAGATTGAGTATAATGATGCCGGAGAGAGTCTTGATAATGCCTTATTGAATGATCTTAGGGCTCTATTGGAGCAAAAGAAACTCTATCGTCGTTATGATATAACGGTAAAGATTGTCGCAAAAGAATTGGGCACAAATAAAAGTACGCTTTCGCACGTAGTAAACAGATATCTACATAGGAATTTCTCAAAACTGATTAATGACTATCGTATAGACGAGGCTGTTTCTCTTTTATCACAAAAGAAATATGATGCATATAAGGTAGAGTCTATCGGTGAGATGTGCGGTTTCATTAACCGTCAGGTCTTCCATCGCGCCTTTAAGATCAGAGTAGGTATTACTCCCACCAAATATCGTGACCTATATAGTAAGAATCATATTCAGCAGTGATGCCTTTTCTATTCATTCCAAACAAGCATCAAGCTCTTTAGTTAGCCTTTCTTTTTCTAAATGCTGACCTATGAACACCAGCTTAACCATACGGTCGCCGTATTTTTCATCCCAGTCGCGCATAAATCCCGGGTCTTGGTGCTTCAGTTTAATCAGGTCTTCTTCAGGAGCTGTTGCGTACCATTGCCCTGCCTGAGATAGTTTCTTTTGTACGCCTGCCTGTTCGAATATATATGACATATCACGTTCATCCTTAAAGTACATGATACCCTTGGCTCTGATTACGTTCTTTGGCCATTTTTTTGCGATGAAATAGTCGAATTTGTTAATGTCGAAAGCCGGCCTTCGGTAGTATGTGAGAGTGCTGATGCCATACTCTTCGACCTCTCCGCCCTCTTCTTCGTGGTGATGATGATGATCATGTTCGTTCTCATTATGGTGCTGCTCATCTCTTTCTTTTTCATGATGCTCTTCATTATGATCATGATGATGGTGATGGTCCTCTTTTGCTTCTTCCTCTTCTTCCATCGTGGTTTGACGTTCTATCTCACGTATCCAGCCTGCAGATGTTGCTACACGGTCGTAATTGAACATCCCGGTATTAATTATCTTATCCAGATTCACAATGGCGAAATCGGTTTCAATTATTTCTGCGGCTGGTTGCAGATGTTTTATGATATCTCTGATGCGGTTCAGTTCTTCAGGCTTAACCTCTGAAACTTTATTGAGCAGAACGATGTTACAGAATTCAATTTGTTGAATAAGCAGGTTCTCTATGTCGTCTTCACCGATGTTTTTCCTGGTAAGACCATCGCCGCAAGAGAATTCGCTCTGCATACGCAGTGCGTCCACGACTGTGACAATACAATCCAATTTGCTGATTCCGTTCTTAGTGTATCGTTCTCCCATTCCCGGAATAGAGCTTATTGTACGTGCTATCGGCTCCGGTTCGCATATTCCGCTGGCTTCAATCACGATGTAATCGAAACGTCCCATTTTGTTGATTTCTGCCAGTTGCTCAATCAGATCCATCTTGAGAGTACAGCAAATACATCCGTTTTGCAGGGCTACCAGACTCTCCTCTTTTTTTCCTACCACACCTCCCTTTTGGATTAAATCGGCGTCAATATTGACTTCGCCTATATCGTTTACTATCACAGCAAACCTGATTCCGCGTTTATTTGTCAGAATGTGATTGACCAATGTAGTCTTGCCACTACCTAAATATCCGGTCAGAAGTAGTACCGGAGTCTGTTTTATCTGCATCATAACTCTAATAGTTTGGGTCTGCAAAGATACTTTATAACTATGTAAAGTATTCTTTTTTGTCAGTGAACGTTCAAATATTATACCCGTAAGTGTGTTTGATTTCATCCATGACAAAGATGCTCTGAATGGATCCCATCTCTTCTATCTTACCCAGTTTGTCAAGTACGAACATACGGTAGGTCTTCATATCCGGAGCATTTACCTTCAGTAAGAAATCGAACTCTCCGGAAATATTGTAACATTCTGCCACCTCTTCCATTTTCATCACATAATCGTAGAATGATTTCATTATATCAGCGTTGACATGAACCATCTTTACAAGACAGAAGACTGTAAATCTGAGACCTAATTTGTCTCCATCCAAGACGGCGATATACTTTTTTATGTATCCTTCGTTTTTTAGTCTTCTTATTCGTTCAAATACGGGTGTAGTACTCAGATTTACCTGCTCGGAAATCTCTTTTGTAGTGAGATTAGAGTCTTCTTGTAGTACCCGTAAGATTCTGATATCAGTTTCATCAAGAAATTCTGTAGAAATTTTTTCTTTATCCATATCCTTTATTGAAGTTTGTAAGTTGATTAATTCCAATAACCACGCAAATATAGAACAATATTCTTATATTTGTTAGATGTGCTGTATGTTATTTCTTTATATCTAACTTTGTAGCGGAAATAATTCCGAAACCAATAAATAATTACAATATGGAAAAGAAACTTCACTTTGAAACTCTTCAGCTTCATGTCGGTCAGGAACAAGCAGATCCGACAACCGATTCGCGCGCCGTACCTATTTATCAGACTACTTCTTATGTATTCCCTGATTGTCAGAATGCAGCCGATAGGTTTGCCTTGAAAGCTCCCGGGAATATCTATGGACGTTTGAATAACTCTACCCAAGATGTTTTGGAGAAGCGCGTGGCAACATTAGAGGGAGGTGTAGCAGCTTTAGCTCTTGCCAGCGGTGCGGCTGCTGTCACAATAACTCTGCAAAACCTTACAGTAGCAGGAGACCATATAGTTGCGGCAAACAATATTTATGGCGGTTCATATAATCTATTGGCTCACACATTGACCTCATATGGAATAGAGACCACATTTGTCGATCCGTCAGACATCAGTAACTTCAGTAAGGCCATCAGGCCAAACACTAAGGCGATTTTTGTGGAGACATTCGGAAATCCCAATGCAAGTCTGTTGGATTTGGATGCGGTGGCGGAGATTGCTCATAAGAATAGTATTCCGTTGATAGTGGACAATACTTTCGGAACTCCTTATCTTATCAGACCGATTGAGCATGGAGCGGATATTGTTGTTCATTCAGCTACAAAATTCTTAGGAGGTCACGGTACTACTCTCGGAGGTATTATTGTAGACGGAGGCAGGTTCGACTGGAAGAAAAGCGGAAAGTTTCCACAGCTCAGCGAGCCGGACCCTTCATATCATGGCGGTATATTTACGGAGATAGCAGGTACATCGGCTTTTGTAACCAGAGCCAGAACAGTTATACTGCGTGATACAGGAGCGGCTATAAGCCCTTTTAACGCCTTCTTGCTTTTGCAGGGTATTGAGACGCTATCGCTTCGTGTAGAACGTCATGTATATAATGCATTAAAGGTAGTTGGGTTCCTCTCCTCACATCCAAAGGTTGAAAAGGTAAATCATCCTTCTCTACTCTCTCACCCGGACCATGCTCTTTACTGCAAATATTTTCCTCAAGGAGCTGGCTCAATCTTTACTTTTGAAATCAAGGGTGGACAGGAGCAGGCATTTAGGTTTATTGACAGCCTTAAAGTGTTCTCATTGCTGGCAAATGTGGCCGATGTGAAGTCATTGGTTATCCATCCGGCTTCTACTACTCATTCCCAACTTACGCAAAAGGAGCTTCAACAACAGAATATTCTTCCCGGAACAATACGTCTTTCAATAGGCACGGAGCATATTGATGATATAATTGATGACTTGAAACAAGCACTTGAAAATATTTGATTTATGCCATTAAGATTACCTGACAAATTACCTGCCATAGAGCAGTTGAAGGAGGAAAACATATTTGTTATGTCCTCTACCAGAGCTAATTCTCAGGACATACGTCCGCTGAAATTGGTAGTTCTGAATCTTATGCCTATTAAGGTCACCACAGAGACGGATTTGATACGTCTCTTGTCCAATACGCCTCTTCAGATAGATATTCAGTTCATGAAACTGAAGAGTCATACTTCAAAGAATACCCCAATAGAGCATATGATGGCGTTTTATGAGGATTTTGAGGATATGCGAGATGAAAAGTTCGATGGATTGATAGTAACAGGTGCACCGGTAGAGCAGATAGCTTATGAAGATGTATCTTATTGGGAAGAGTTGGTTCGGATTTTCGATTGGGCCAAGACCCATGTAACCTCAAGTCTGTTTATTTGCTGGGCTGCACAAGCTGCTTTGTACCATTATTACGATGTCCCTAAATATCAGCTGGATTCGAAGAAATTCGGTGTGTTCAATCATCGTGTTCTTGACAGAAAACTGCCAATCTTCCGAGGTTTTGACGATGAGTTTTATGTACCGCACAGTCGTTATTCGGAGGTACGTAAGTCTGATATCCTGAACAAACCGGAATTGGAGCTGCTATCGGAATCCGATGATGCCGGCGTGTATATGGTTATGGGCAGAGGCGGACGCGAGTTTTTTGTAACAGGCCACTCCGAGTACTCTCCAAATACATTGGATAATGAATACAAGAGAGATCTTGCAAAAGGAATAGCAACAGATTTGCCAAAGAATTATTACCGAGACGATGATCCTTCTAAGGATACTTTGGTAAGATGGCGTTCGCATGCCAATCTCCTATTCGGCAATTGGCTTAACTATTATGTTTATCAGGCTACCCCTTATAAGATTACTGATATAAGCTGACATTATAGTCTTGTTACTCAAGTTGTGGTGGCTTTATATAATCCTCCGACAGTTCGTTTGACTAGGCCTTTCATCTCCAATTCAAACAAGATAGAAGTGATTCTGCTGTAACAAATATTGCAGTCAACAATAAGAGCGTTTACCGGCACTCCGTTGGCTTTTTGCCTCAATCTGTTTAGAACCTTTTCCTCTTCAACAGAAAGCTCGTTGAATAGGCTGGTTTGTATGGCCTGTGAGCGATTATTATTGTTTAGCGAGGGACTCCACCTCATGGCGTCAATAAAGTCCTGTGTGCCACAAATAAGGGCTGCCTTATTGTCTTTGATTAGGGCATTGCATCCCTCGGAATATGGGTCCCCTACACAACCGGGAAAAGCGAAACATTCCCGGTTGTATCCGTCGGCCATCTCAGCGGTTATCAAAGAGCCTCCATGAGCTGCCGATTCCACCACTATAACGGCATCCGATAGCCCTGCAATTATCCTGTTTCTTCTAACAAAGTTCGTTGCGAAAGGTGTTGTGCCGCTCATATATTCTGTCAATACACCTCCAGTCTCTAACATCTCTTTTGCAATGCGTCGGTGCGCTGAAGGATATATCTTGTCCAGACCGTGTGCCAATACACCTACAGTGCTGCAATTACATTCCAGGCATGATTTATGTGCCTCGATGTCTATTCCGTAAGCGAGCCCGCTTATAATAAGTACATCAGGACATGCCATCTTCAACTCCTTGATGAAAGAGTTGCATAGATGCAGCCCGTACTCGGTTGCTTTACGAGTACCTACAATGCTGACAGTTTTTGTCGCATTGAGGTTTGCGTTGCCCATCATATAGAGTACCAGAGGAGCGTCGTTACAGTCAAATAGGCGTTTCGGATATTTATCATCATCAGGAGTCAAACATCTGATATTATTGGCTTCAAGAAATTTAATCTCATTTTCCGCCAAAACAAAAGACCCAGAGTCATCCAGCGCCTCAATGAGACGTGGGTTGACTCCGGGTATAATGTTTTTCAGATCCTTGTGATTCCTGAAGATGTCCTTTGCGTTACCTATCTGTTTGTACAGAAGTTTTGCTCCTGTAGGTCCCAGACCCTCTATCTTTGTTAGAGCGAGCAACGCCGTCAGTTCATCTTTCGGCGTATTCACTTATTTCCGATTAAAGACCTTTTACAGCGTCCTGATATTTTGCAAATTCAATATCCTTGGCTGCCTTAGCTTTCAAAGAAGAATCCAAGCTAACTGCTTTCTTAAGATTCTGAGCAACTGCTGCGCTGTCGTTAGTACGAGCAGCAACAATAGCGCTAAGATATGATGTATAACCGTCAGGATTAGCAACTGCAGAGATTACTTTCTTTGCACCGGTGTAATCTTTTGTCATAATCATAGCAAGAGCCTCTCCATTGGTGTTGCTACCTTTAAGTGAGGTAAGAGCACGCTCATACTGTCCTTGTGCGATGTAAAGATTGCCAAGAGCCTCCTGATTTGCCTTGCTGTTGCCACCCTTTGCAAAATAAGTCTGAGCATCTGCTGGCTTGTTCTGTGCCAAGCAGAGAAGACCCATATTGGTGTTAACCTCAGCAGCTGAAGCATTCAGAGAAAGAGCTTTCTTGTAGTTCTTTTCTGCTGTAGCAAAATCTCCGTCCTTGAAAGCGATTTCACCGAGATTGTTGTAAGCGCGGTAGTCGTTGGGGAAGTTCTGTGTTGTAGTTGTGTAGATAGCTTTCTTCTCGCCCTTGCTTGATGCAATGGAACCGCCGTAAAGAAGTTCTTCAAGACTTAGAGCCTTGTTGTCGCTAGCATAGGTAGAAAGAATCTCTTCATCTGAACGGCCGATAATCTGGTAATTCAATGTCAAGCGAGCACGACGTAACTGAGGAAGAATATCATCTGCGAGTTCTTTATAAACTGCAGACAGGTTCTTGATTTCAGTCTCACGACGCTCAGGGTCACTATACATTGACAGAACACGAAGAATAAGATCCTTATCCTGAAGGTTTGATTTTTCAACAAGAGACTTGAAGCCGTCCCAGTCTTCTGCAGTATATTTTGACTCAACCGGTGTTTCAATCTTGCTGCTTTTCATCTCCTTCTGGATGTACTTTTTAGCATTCTGTTCGCGCTCACCGGCCAACTTATCGTTAAGATCAGTTGCGCCATCAGGTGAAGCGTATGCAGAAATTTCAAGATTCTCTACACCATAATTCTTGGTGTCCGCTGCAAAATTCGTCATAGACTCCTTCAAGGACTTAATCCCATCGCTATTAGTTTCGCTTGAGCGAACATTAGCCTGCTGGATTACGAACATGATGTTTGCCTCCTGAGCCTGTTTGATGATACGTTGGTAAGCATCTTCGGATCCGGTAGTAGAAGCACCTTTTGCTGTGTTGGCATACATTTCTGCTGTAGCGTTCACACCATCTGCAACTTTAACCGGAGCAACCTCTACTGCTTTACCTTTTACTGTGGCATCAAATGTCATGTAAAGTTCTGACTTAGCCATTTCAGGTTGGTATGGGAAAGTAGTTTTCAAAGTGAATTTTCCACCTTCATTCTTAACAATAACCTGATTGTTTCCCTGGATTTTTTCTCCCTGGAATGTGATAGCTTCGCCCTTGACCGAACCTCCTTCCCACTGAATAACAGGAATAACGGTCAGAACGGCCTTTTTGTTGAAGTACTTAGCTGGGAAAGTGCCGTCGATAGTAACAGGAACCTTACCATTTGCAGCTTCCAGAACCTGTGGGGTTACTGTAAATGCATCTGAAGAAAGATTCATGTTTGTCTTACAGCCTGCCAGCAAAAGAATTCCGGCGCCTAAAAGCGCAAAACGCATAGTTTTTGACATACTCTTTTGTATTAATAATTAAATAATTGTTTTCTCAAAACACACTAGTTGGGCAAAAGTATAAAAAAAGAATTGATTAATTGCCTAGTAATAGCAAATTTTAATATAAACATCATTATGAAGCATTTAATAAGGGCTTCAGATGGTTGTTTTTAATCCATTTTTGACCATAATATTTTAAGAAGTTCTATTGTCTGAATTTCTAGGATGATGTAAAATAATTTCTTCTCTCAGGCGGCTCCTGTCAATATGTGTGTAGATTTCGGTAGTTGCAATTTTCTCATGTCCGAGCATGCACTGAATGGCACGAAGATTAGCGCCTCCTTCCAATAAATGGGTAGCAAATGAGTGCCTGAAAGTGTGCGGACTGACACTCTTTTTTATTCCCGCTTTTATACACAGCTTTTTTATTATATCAAAAACTGTAATTCTGGACATAGAGGATCCTCTTCTAGTACTAAGAAACAAGAATATATTATGTCCAGGCCTAATATTGATAAGACATCTCTCTTGAAGATAGAGCTCTATTTCATGAATAGCTCTTTTGGAAATAGGGACCAGTCTTTCCTTGTTACCTTTTCCGGTTACTCTAATAAAACCTTCGTCTAAATACAAATCGGCCATTCTCAGTCCGCAGAGTTCAGAGACACGCAGTCCGCAGCTATATAGTGTTTCCAACATGGCTCTGTTTCGATGGCCTTCCGGTGTACTCAAGTCGACAGCTCCGATGATAGAGTCAATTTCATTTACCGTCAATACGTCAGGCAGATGACGTCCTATCTTGGGAGCTTCAAGCAATTCACTGGGATCAGATGCGATAAATCCGTCCAGGCATAGAAATCTGAAAAAAGATTTTATACCTGATATTATCCTGGCCTGTGACCGTGGGGAAATCCCAATGTCGCATAACGCAGCAGCGAACGAATGAAGATTATCAATCGTAATATCTCGAAGTCCTATTTTCTCATTGTCCAAAAAAGACAATAGCTTATCGGAGTCTTCAATATAAGCTTCTAGCGTATTTGAGGAAAGAGATTTTTCCAAAAGCAAATACTGTCTGTATCTCTTCATAAGATTCACTAACTCCCTATTATCCATAAAAAGAGGTCCTGTTAAAAAAAAACTAACTAACTTCGCAGCGGATTGGTAAACTCATCAAAGTTACAAAATAAAAATGTCTGATAGACAAGTAGTGGGCTATACTGGAGAAGAATCTCTTGAAGAGTATATTTCTGCTCATATCGAGCCGGAGAGTACCCTCTTGTATAATCTCTATCGTGAGACCAATCTGCGTCTGCTGAATCCTCGTATGGCATCGGGACATATCCAGGGACGTCTTCTAAAAATGTTGGTGGGCATGATACGTCCTCATACTGTTTTAGAGATAGGCACTTTTACCGGCTATGCCACGCTATGTATGGCAGAGGGTTTGCCTGAAGACGGTGTAATACATACGATTGAGATAGATGATGAGTTGGAGTCATTTATCAAAAGATGGATAAGAAAGTCTAAATTCATCGATAAGATTAAATTGCATATTGGTGACTCTTTGGAGATAGTACCGGCTTTGAACCTCAAATTTGATCTTATATTTCTGGATGGAGATAAAAGACAGTACGTGGATTACTATGAGAGATTCTTCGAATTTCTCAATCCGGGTGGTTATATAATAGCGGACAACACTCTTTGGGATGGGCATGTAGCCGATCCTGATTATAATAAAGATGAGCAGACGATAGGCATAAAAGCATTTAACGACAGAGTCTGTAATGATAAGAGGGTTGAAGTATCCATGATACCCTTACGTGACGGACTCTCCATAATCAGAAAGTTATAATTGATAAAGATATGAATACAACGCGTCAACAGAAGATATCCAAACTCATTTACAAAGAGTTGAGTGATATGTTTCTTCAACAGGCTAAACTTTCCAAAGGTCTGCTTGTTTCGGTTAGTGCTGTTAAGGTAAGTAGCGACCTTAGTATTGCTAATGTGGCACTTAGTGTTTTCCCTTCGGAAAAAGCGGTGGAAACGGTTAAAAATGTAAATGACAATGTAAAGGCGGTGCGCTTTGATTTCGGTCAACGTGTACGCCATCAACTACGTATCATTCCTGAATTCAGATTTTTTGTTGATGACTCATTGGACTATCTGGAGCACATTGATGAGCTTCTAAGAAAGTAATTAAGATTGAATCTCTCACTTTTCATAGCACGTCGTTATCTCTTCTCAAGAAAGTCACATAACGTAATAAATGTGATATCGGGTATCTCAGTTGCCGGTATTGCATTGGCCTCTTTTGCTCTGATTTGTGCGCTTTCGGTATTCAACGGATTTCATGATTTGGTTGCCACTCTGTTTACTGACTTTGACCCGGAATTGAAAGTCGTAGCTGCAAACTCAAAAGTATTTGATTCAAAAAGTCCGTCGATAGAGAGTCTATGTAATAATTCCGATGTAGAGACCTACTCTTTTTCTATAGAAGATCAAGCCCTCATTCAATATAAAAGCCATCAAGAGATAGCGGTAATAAAGGGAGTTGAAGACTCTTTTTATGATTTGGCGAATGTGGAGAATACTCTCGTAGGTTCCGGAATATTCATGTTGAGAGATGAGGTTTGTGAATATGGAATAATGGGCATTGGATTGGCAAGTCGTTTGGATTGTGGTGTCCAGTCCGTCTCTCCTTTTACTCTCTTTGTTCCGAAAAGAGGTGCTCGTGTCAATATGATTAATCCTGCTGCCAACTTTAACAGCGCAGAGATTTTCTCTCCGGGAGTCCTCTTTCAGGTCAATCAACAAAAGTATGATGATAGTTATGTCATTATCTCTTTACAACTTGCAAAAAAGCTTCTAGGATATACAGACCAGGTCTCATCCTTAGAACTAAAATTGAAGGAAGGTGTATCGGCAAGAAAAGCCAAACGTGAATTTGCTTCTATGCTTGGTTCCGATTACAAAGTCATGGACCGATATGAACAGCAGGCTGATGTATTCAAGATAGTAAACCTAGAGAAGTTTATAACATATGTCTTTCTAACTTTTATCCTTTTCATCGCATCTTTTAATATCATAAGTTCACTGATAATGCTTATGGTAGAGAAGCAGCAAGATTCTCTCTTGTTAAGAAATCTCGGTGCAGAAACGAGGACAATAAGTAAGGTATTCTTATATGAAGGG
Source organism: uncultured Bacteroidaceae bacterium (assembly GCA_964646955.1). Lineage (GTDB taxonomy): Bacteria > Bacteroidota > Bacteroidia > Bacteroidales > Bacteroidaceae > Colenecus. The sequence continues at coordinate 13,186 of CAZYFO010000010.1, forward strand.
TTGCTAATATCTCTCTTTGGTGCACTTATCGGTCTATCCTTAGGGACCATATTTGCTTTGTTACAGCAGACATTTGGCTTTATTCCAATGGGAAGTTCGGGAGGATTTGTCGTTGATTCATATCCTGTTAGTGTCAGGTTTAGAGATATACTATTAGTCCTTACTACAGTTTCGGTAGTGAGTTATCTATCAGTTAAGCCAATCAATAAGATTGCAGCTCGATTTATTAAGAGGGAAGACTAAACTAACGATATGCTTTCAGCTTGAATATTCTCGTTTAAGAAAATGGATGCTGTCTGTAGAAAGATATCTGAAGCTTCAGTTGTAAGATAGCGACAAGTTCCATTCTTTGTACATTTTGCATCCATCTCTGTGTGAACATCCAGATATCTGCGCAATGAACTCGCTACATACTCACCTTGAGAGACTATCTCAATCTCTTTTGGAACATATTTTCTAATCTTATCATAAAGCAAAGGATAATGTGTACATCCTAATATGATAGAATCTATTTTTTCGTCTTTTGATAGCAGATGGTCAACGTGTCTCTTGACAAAAAAATCCGCTCCGTCTGAAGAAAATTCGTTGTTTTCAACGAGAGGGACCCAGATGGGGCATGCTTCCCCGGAAACCTTGATGTCCGGAAAAAGCTTATTTATTTCCAAAGGGTAAGATAATGATTTTATAGTACCCGGAGTAGCCAATATCCCTATATGGCGAGTTTTTGTTATCTCCCCAATACACTCGGCTGTAGGCCTGATTATTCCCAGCACTCTATGGTCCGGCCCCATCTTCGGAATATCATTCTGCTGAATATTTCTCAAGGCTTTTGCTGAAGCTGTGTTACAGGCCAAAATAACCAAATGACATCCCATCCCGAATAATTTGTTTACACATTGTAGAGTGAACTCATAAACTACCTGAAATGATCTTGTACCATAAGGTGTCCTAGCATTGTCACCAAGATAAAGGAAGTCATATTCGGGCATTATTTCTCTAATATGTGTCAGAATAGTCAAGCCTCCGTATCCAGAGTCGAAAATCCCTATCGGTCCGGGATTCTCAGTAAGCTTCTTATCATTCATAACGTCTGTTATGCTATTTATTAATAATTATCCATGCAAAATTCAATACAGATAAAACTATAATCAATCGGTCATTGTTCAGGTAAAGATATAATCATATTTTCTTTTCCCAATGTATCTGTAGGCTCGATTTGACTTTCTATGCCAAGAACCTGGTAAACGGGATGGGAAATGTCAATACCTCTATCGTTGTTGATGTAGAGATAAGTTCCTTTTTCGGTATCTATTACCCAATCAAGCTGCATCTCATCACAAACCTGTTTTATGGCATCCAAGAGTTTGCCCTTCAGTGGATCAAGCATATTGTTCCTTACCACTTCAAGCTCACCGGCGGCCCTGTTCTTGAATTCTACGTTATTGTCCATGAGAAGTTGAAGCTCCTTCTGTCTCTTTGCCACAATTGTTGCAGATAATTGATTCTGGTTGATAATAAAGTCGGTATATTGTCTATCGAATTCCCTTTTAGCCCTTTCAATCTCCTCCTTATAATCAGATTGTAGTTTCTGCAATTGAAGCTCTGCCTCCATATACTCAGGCATAAGTCTTAAAGTATTGTTGAAAGCAATATACCCAAATCTGTTTTGTGCTGTAGCTGTCATGCACATAAACAGAAACAGTAAAAACAATTGTAATTTATAAGTTTTCATATTTTATACACTAATAGTCATCCTTAAAAATAAGGGGAAACAGTCCTATTATGGCATTGTTCCCCTTAAATATTTTGTTTGGACGGATTATTGAATCCCAAGTTTTGCCTTAACAGGCACAGTCACATCTGTAGTCAATGTAGAGCTGATATAAGGCACAGTACCACCGGTTGCATCAAAGATGCAAACAAATCCTCCCTCTTCTCCAACCTCTTTAATTGCTTTATTGAGTTTAGCGTATATTGCATCCATCAGTTCGGTGGATTTGTTTTGAAGGTTTACCTGACAATCACTGTAGAATTGTGATGCTTTCTGCTGACTCTCTTGCAGTTCTTGTTCACGACGGGCTTTAATGTTGTCCGGTAAAGTAGATGACTGAGCAACATATTCATCCCTTTTTTTATTAAACTCGTCTTCCAGATATTTCAATTCATCATCATACTGCTTCTGAAGTGTTTTAAGTTCAGTTTGAGCCTGAACATATTCCGGCATTAACGGAATAATGTCATAAGAGTTTAACTGTCCGAATTTTTGTCCGAAAACGGAGATTGGCGCTAATATAATCAGCGCGATAAAAAGTACTTTTTTCATTATTATATTCATTTTATTTATTACCAATTATGTCGAATGCTACTTATTCTTGATTAAGTTTCAAAGTTAAATATTTAATTCGAATATCCTAACTTCTGCAATACTTCGTTGCTTATATCAATCTTCGGTGAAGCGTAAATAATGCTCGTTGCCGCAGAACGATCAACAACAACAGAATAGCCGTTCGACTCGCAGATCTGTTTTGTAGCTTCATATATTTCATCCTGAATAGGAGCCATTAGACTTTCACGTTTCTTGTAAAGCTCGCCTTCCGGACCGAAATATTGACGTTTCAAATCACTTGCGCTTTTCTCTTTAGCTACAATTTCCTTTTCTTTTTTTGTCTTCTGTTCTTCAGACAGGAACAAGGACTCATTCTGGTAGTTCTTATATAGAGTCTGAGCTTCTAAAGATATTGCCTCAACCTCTGCCTGCCACTTCTTTGACAACTGTTCTAGTTGTTCGTTTGCACGCTCATAAGAAGGAATCTTATCAAGTATGTACTCCATGTCAATCAGAGCATACTTTTGTGCACTAACTGACATTCCTGACAGACACATCAGCATAATCAATGTGATAATCTTGCAATTAATCTTACTAACCATCTTTTTCATAACGCTCTTTTTTATTTGTGTATAATTAATAATGTAGACAGTTAAAATTCCTGACCTAAAATAAAGTGTACCTGAGATCCTCCATATCTCTTGTCTCCAAATACAGGATCGAACCCGTAACCCCAGTCAAGTCCCATAAGTCCGACCATAGGTAGAAAGACTCTCACACCTATACCGGCAGAACGTTTGATATCAAACGGATTGAATTTCTTGATGTCGGTCCATGCATTACCGCCCTCCAAGAAGGCCAATGCGTATATCGTTGTAGAGTTTTCCATCATCAAAGGATAGCGCAGTTCTGCTGTAAGTCTGGTATATGCGTAAGCTTCTTGGCCATATGGGGTAAGACTGCCATTGTCATAACCGCGAAGTCCAATAGTCTCAGTGGCATAGTTGTATGATCCACTCATTCCATCACCTCCCATGAAGAAAGTCTCAAATGGTGATTTCTTATATTTGTTATAATGTCCCAACAATCCGGCGTCAGCGCGAGTCATCAAAACCAGGCACTTCTTGCCGCCCGTCAGAGAAGTATAAGTTCTGCTTTTAAATTTCCATTTGTGGTATTCAATCCATCTATGCTTATCCTGCATTTCCTTCTGATAGCTTGCCGACTTATTATCAGAAGCCAGATTAGCATAGTCAAGGTTGTCAAACAGAGAATAAGGAGGAGTTGCTGATACGGATAGTGAGAAACTGGACCCCATTCGTGGGAACAACTGATTGTCGGTGTTGTCTCTGCCGACAGTCAAACTCAGATTAATATTATTGCAGGCTCCGTTCTGAATAAGAAAATATGACCAGTCCTTTAGTTTGTATCTGGTGTAGGACAATTCAGAATATATGGTAAAATAGTCATCAGGCCAATGCAAACGCTTACCTATACCTAATGAAGCGCCGAACATAGTGATATATTTATCCGGATCCAAATATGATTCGTATGTGTTGTAGTTTCCGTAATTTCCATAGTTACCATAGCCGTACATATACTGATACATGTTCTGGTAATAGGACGAATTGTAATAGTTTGTACTTACGTCGGTCTGTTTAGAGAAAAACAGACTTGCTTGTAATGAGTTAGGGCGTTTACCGCCTAGCCAAGGCTCTAAGAAAGAAAGACTGTATGATTGATAATAATTACCGTTCGTCTGACCGCTAATTGAAAAAGTCTGACCGTCTCCCTGTGGTATGAACATGCGGTAATTATCACTCTTGTGGAATAGGTTATACATGGAGAAATTTGTAAATTTCACAGCCATACGCCCTATTACTCCAGTCTGGCCCCAACCGGCAGAAAACTCAATCTGATCATTTGCCTTCGACTCCAGGTTCCAGTCAATATCAACCGTTCCATCGCTGAAGTTTGGTTTAATCTGTGGGTCAATAGTCTCCGGATTGAAATGTCCCATCTGTGCTATCTGACGATATGACCTTTCAAGCGCTTCCTTTGAGAAAAGATCGCCGGGCCTAGTGTATAACTCACGTCTTACCACGTTCTCGTATAGACGTTCATTGCCTAATATATTAACACGATTGATAGTATGTTGAGGTCCTTCAGATATACGTAACTCAAGGTCTATCGAGTCTCCAATGACATTCGCCTCCACCGGGTTAAGCTGATACATCAAATAACCGTTGTTGTAATAGAGATTACCAACTGCGTCTTCATCGGAGCTGGTACGTTCTTCGATTTTTTTCTGATTATAAACATCTCCTCTACGCATATTGAGAATCTCACCGAGAGCTTCACTGTTATATATGGTATTTCCCACCCAGCTTATGTTTCTAATATAATACTTGTCTCCTTCATCCAAAGACAAGTAAATGTCAACACTTTTGTCATCGAAAGGAGCAACGCTATCGAGTTTTATATATGCATCACGATAGCCCTTCTCATTGTAAAAACTCAATACCCTATCCTTATCGGCGATGAATTCTTCATCTACGAATTTCTTTGTACGCAAGATGTCCGGAAGATAGCCTTTTTCATTCGTCTTCTTCATCATCTTTTTGATAGTTTTGCTTTCGATAGCTTCGTTTCCGGTAAGATAAATGGCGTTTACTTTGATCTTATCTTTCTTGTCAATATATACATCCACTGTAACAAAGCCTTCTTCGTCTACTTCATTACGTTGCTGTACCCTGACCTCTGCATTCTTAAAACCCTTTTCATCGTAGTAACGACGAATCAATAATTCAGATCTGTCTAACATGTTCGGAGTAATCTGGCTTCCCTTGATAAGGCCTATCTTCTCTTCAATGTCATTGGTTTCACCCTTTTTTAAGCCATGATATACTATTTCCCTGACCTTGGGATTTTGTGTAAGATCGAGTTCCAGATAGATTTTGTCTCCTTCTATCTTGGAAGCCAATATTCTTACATTGGAAAATAGTCCATTTTTCCAGAAACGCTTCATAGCATCCGTTATCTCAGTTCCCGGAACGGAAATACGCTGCCCGACGGAAAGTCCGGACAGTCCAATGAGAACCTTTTCATCGAACGTCCCAGAACCTGAAACGGTGATACCCGCAATTTCATATCTTTTTGGAGTACCGGAATATAGAATCACCGGTTTCTCTTCTACATCTTTAGCATCTGATTGGTTTTCTGATGCGTTTTCAAATGAGTCTGATGTCTGAGCAGTAACGTATATGGGTAGCATTGCTAACCCAAGCAACAGGCTGAATATTCTGTTAAATACCATTCTATGAATCATTTTATTGTTGAGGAAACTTGCTCGCTAGTCAAACCGAAACGTCTTTCCCTTTGTTGATATAAATAAATTGCTTTGCAAAGTTCCTCTTTATTGAAATCCGGCCAGAAAGTTTCGCAAAAATACAACTCTGTATAAGCAGATTGCCATAACAGATAGTTGCTAAGACGAACTTCACCTCCGGTACGTATTAGAAGATCAGGATCAGGCATAAAATCTGTAGTCAGGTTGTCTGAAATCATCTCTTCACTAATATCGCTAGCCTTTATCTCTCCTGCTGAAACCTTTTCAGCTATATGAATGGCTGCTTCAGTGATCTCCCATCTTGAAGAGTAGCTAAGAGCAAGAACCAGACACGAACGAGTGTTTCTAGAAGTCAGCTCGATACACTCCTCAATTCTCTTTTTTAGAGTAGGTGATAATCTGTTGAGATCGCCAATTACCCTGAAACGGACATTGTTCTTCATGAAGATACCTTCCTCTATATTTTGGAATAGCAGATCCATTAAAGCGTTGACTTCTGTTTCCGGGCGATTCCAATTTTCAGTAGAGAACGTATATAGAGTCAAATACCGAATCCCAAGTTCAACCGCAGCTTCGGTGATACTACGTACAGTGTTCACTCCTTCGACATGGCCTTCTGTGCGCCTCTTGCCGTGGGATTCTGCCCATCTGCCGTTACCATCCATTATTATGGCAACGTGAGTAGGGATTCTGTTTTTGTCTAATAGCTCTTGATACGACATATCTTGAATTCTTCTATTCATTATTACAATCACAAGGTCTTTTGAATATGTCAAAAGTTAGAAAAACCATAGTGAAACTATAGCTATCCTTATTCTTCATACCTTTCCCTTTTGCAAGGAAAGGATCCTCCAAACTAAATCCGTTGCCTAACTCGGTAACATCTATCTTGTCGGTAGTGGAAAATCTCATTGTCCATTCCATCCCGATATTCACTCGTTCCGCCAACTTATATCGGAATCCAATGCCGACAGGAAAGTTAACAGCAATGACATTTTCCAATGGTTTAGGTGCAAAAGTGGTACCGATGCCGAAGGTATAGTAAGGAGCAAATCTGTAGCAGTTATACAAGGGAGGCTTTCCATAACCCAAGAAACCCACTTCCAACTGAACTCCGAAATCGTATACCGTGCGACTGAAATGAATATCATCACCGGGAAATGCACTCTTCATCTCCCTTGTGTCGCCTTCAAGACCTGCTGCAACCAGATCAGCCTTTAATGACCATCTCGGATTAAAGTTATACCTCGCTACAACACCTGCCATCCCGTTTGTATTTCGAAAAAGAGCACTGTTGTTGGCATCGCCCATATAAAAGCTTCCACCTCCGGCAACACCTATCTCCATCATATAACCATCATCTTGTCCATTCATGTTTGAACAACAAAATAATGCAATAACGGCGAATAGATATTTTACGGATTTAATCATCACTTTGCAAGTCTGTTAATAGCTCCGTAACTGACGTCGCCTTGGTCTGTAAAGACCCAAATATAGCCATTTTTATCGGTAACGCCGGCAAATCCGACATCACGTCCTTTCAGCCAATCCGGGAATTCCATATGTTTATTCCAAGTGCAGTATCCATCAGCGAATTTCTCGCAGTCTCTCCATGTAACACCATTGTCCGATGATTGGAAGAAACCATTTAATCCCGGAATAGAGCCGAATCCGTTTTGGCTCTTTCCTCCAAAAGCATAAATATCGTCATCATAACAAATAACAGATAGATTGTTAAGCCTTGGGCACCTCAACTCATTAGATGAAGAGTATGTCATCTCAGTCCATTTAGTCTCAGTAGAGAGTTTTGTCCAAACAGACGCATATGGCTCATTGGAATCATTGTCGATGCCAACAATAATACTTCTATAAATATTCTTATTCGTTGGTAGTGAATAGCAAAGTCCTGTGATAAGTGAGTCTGGGAACGAAACCGAAGCATCTTGAACTGAAGTCCAGGTCCTCATGTCTTGTGAACAGACAATCTTGTTGTTAGCACCTATTGCCCATGCATATCCGCCAGATGTTGTTGTTCCATTAAACTGAATGAGCTTCCGCAGAGTGATGTTTGTATTGACTTGTGACCAATTTGCACCTTTTACGGAACCAAACAAAGTGCCGTCTTGCAATGTAAAAAGAGAATCTTCAAAAATAGATATACATTGGGTCCATTTTGTCGCATCCAGTCCGTTGATCAATATTTTATTTCCGAATGTCCTTGAATTACAATTCAATCCTATCATAGCCATTTGACCCAGATTGTCCTTTCCGAAAACATAGATGGAATCATTTTTCAACAAAGCGGTCTGATTTATCAGAACTTGTGAAGCCGGTAAGATGGTTTTGTTCCATTTCATTGAGTCCGGATGTACCTTACGAATATTCACTCTCACCTCATAAACTCTTTTGTAGGTTGTATCTTCGGACCAAACTATAAAATAAGCTGGTTTTGATAGATTTACGGAATCTGTTGATGTCCATAATGTGTCCGTAAATGTGTTATCCAAGTGGGTGCTTCTGTATAGTACTACGCCGGTTGATCCAATATATGTTAATACGGAATTCACGTCAGAACCATAGGGCAAAGAATCGACATTAAAAATAATATTGTTCTTCTGGTCAATAGTCATGGGATATAAAGTACCGGAAGTTGAGATTGTCAATATCGTATCGTGTCCGTTTCTATTGATATAGTTGCTTTTGTAATTGAAGGAGCCAATGCTGAAAGAGGTTATTGCCGCCTCAGAAGAGTATTCATATACATCATCGCTTCCCAGACAGGAAATAAGCAATAGCAATACAGCAGGAGAGAAAAACCTGAAGAGTCTATTCATTTTCTATACTTGTAGTTTTATTATTCAGCAAAAATAGAAACAATTTCCTTGTGAAAGTGTCGAATATTGTTGTTTTATATTAAAGAGGAGTGTATTGTCTCTATTTTTCCTCAGAAAAGGTAAAATGGTTGTCATTGAAATCGATTTTTCCGTACTTTTGTCGCAAACTGTAATTCCACACAAAAATGAATAACGTCAATGATTTGATTGCCACAAGACTTCTGGAAATTGAAGCTGTAAAGGTTCAGCCTGACTCTCCTTTTACTTGGGCTTCCGGATGGCTTTCGCCGTTTTACTGTGATAATCGCAAAACCCTTTCTTATCCAGATCTCAGAGGTCTGATTCGCGATTCATTGTGTAAACTTATTGAAGATGAATTTCCTAGTTTTGATACTGTTGCCGGTGTGGCAACCGGTGCCATCGCACAGGGTGCTTTGGTTGCTGATAAACTTCAAAAACCCTTCATATATGTACGTTCTGCTCCAAAAGATCACGGAATGGCAAATCTTATTGAAGGAAATCTTCTCCCCGACAGTAAAGTAATTGTTGTGGAAGACTTGGTCTCAACCGGTGGCAGTAGCCTGAAAGCTGTCGAAGCTCTTAGACATGCCGGTTGTGAGGTAGTAGGCATGGTAGCCTCCTTTACTTACGGATTTACTGTTGCGCAGGAGGCTTTTGACAAAGCCGGAGTTAAATTGAGAACACTCACGGATTATAGCTCCATGTTAGCTGCTGCAAGACGCAGCGGTTACATACGTGAAGAGAGCATGGATACGCTGAACGAATGGAGAAAGAATCCGTCCGAATGGGGAAAATAATATGGAAAAGATAGAGAGCAACGTAAAGCAAATAGCTTACTCACAGGAGTCTGTTTATAACAAACTCTCTGATTTTAACAATATAGGAAAAGTGATGGACCGTATACCTCATGATCAAGTAAAAGACCTGCAGTTTGATACGGACACCGTAAGTTTTTCTGTATCGCCTATCGGAAACGTTTTACTACGTATCATCAATCGTGAACCATTCAAATGCATCAAGATTTCATCTGAGAAAACCCCGGTTGCACTCACGGCATGGATTCAGATTGTACCCGTAGACGACTCTTCCAGTAAGTTAAAACTAACTGTTGAAGCCGATGTCAATCCTTTCCTTGCAAAGATGATGGAAAAACGGGCAAAAGAGGGAATAGAAAAAGCAGCGGATATGCTTGCTTCAATACAATACGATTAAATATAAGCCGATGAAACCGATATGGGATAAAGGAAAACCAGTTAACGATTTGATACAACGTTATACTGTAGGACGTGACAAAGAGATGGACCTCATGCTTGCAAAGTATGATGTAATTGGTTCTCTTGCTCATATTAAAATGCTCGAATCCATCGGGCTATTAAGTATGCAGGAACTCAACACGCTATCGGAAGGCCTTATAGATCTCCTGGAGATGATTAATCGTGGTGAGTTCGTCATTGAAGAGGGAGAGGAAGATGTACACTCAGAGGTAGAATTATTACTCACCCGGAAGTTTGGTGATATGGGCAAAAAGATACACAGCGGTCGTTCCCGTAATGACCAAGTGTTGTTGGATTTGAAACTATTTACCCGTGAGCGCCTCAAACAGACTGTTTTGTCAGTAAAATCCTTGTTCGATATTCTGATACGTCAAAGTGAAGCTTATAAGAATGTATTGATTCCCGGATATACACATCTTCAGATAGCCATGCCTTCGTCTTTCGGACTCTGGTTCGGGTCTTATGCCGAGGCACTGACTGACGATATGCTATTCTTGCGTGCAGCCTTTGATCAGAGCAACCGTAATCCGTTGGGTTCTGCCGCCGGCTACGGCTCGTCGTTTCCATTGAATCGTCAGATGACCACAGATCTTCTGGGTTTTGAGTCAATGAATTATAATGTAGTTTATGCACAGATGACCCGTGGAAAGATGGAGCGTAACGTCAGTTATGCACTAGCCGGCGTTGCTTCAACACTTTCAAAACTCTCATTTGATGCCTGTATGTATAACAGTCAGAATTTCGGTTTCATCAAGTTGCCTGATGATTGCACTACCGGTTCCAGCATCATGCCTCACAAGAAAAACCCCGATGTATTCGAGTTGACTCGTGCCAAGTGTAATCTCATACAAGCTATTCCGCAGGAAATAACACTAATGACCAATAATCTTCCTTCAGGCTATTTCCGTGATATGCAACTTACGAAAGAGATCTTTTTGCCTGCTTTCGATAAATTGGAGGATTGTATAACCATGGTATCCTATATGTTGGACAATATCAAGGTTAATACTAATATCCTAGATGATCCGAAATACAATGTCATATTCAGTGTAGAAGAAGTAAATCGTTTGGCTCTTGAGGATGGCATACCTTTTAGGGAGGCATACCGTCAGGTCGGAGCATCCATTGAGGCCGGAACTTTTGTTCCCGACAAGAATATGCATCATACACATGAGGGCAGTATAGGAAATCTTTGTAATGATCGAATTGCTTCACGTATGCAACAGCTAGTAAATGCTTTTCCTTTTGAACAAATAGATAAAGCAATTGATCGACTAACTGCAAAATAAATCCGATGAAATGGGCTACTTGCATAATATTTACGGCTCTCCTCACATATAACTGTATAGGACAGACCAAGATAGACAGAGAAGCTGTCTTGGAACGTAATAATCCAATTGTGACCTCTTTTGACTCTCTCTCTTCGCTTACAGTTGGAAACGGAGGATTTGCTTTTACGGTAGACGCCACAGGTCTTCAGTCCTTCCCCCTTCACTATTCAAATGGAATGCCTCTTGGCACTATGAGCGATTGGGGTTGGCATGCTTTTCCGGACACATCCGGGCATATTATGTTAGAGACCTACGCAAAAAGTACTCGCGGTAAAAAAACCGGTCTATATTGTGTGGAGTTTCCTGATTCAGACAGAAGACATTCTGCAGTTGAGTGGTTTAAAATGAATCCGCATCGCCTGCATCTTGGCACTATTGGATTCCTGTTCCCCGATTCAATCACTCCCGATAGTATCACGTCGGTAAAACAGGTGTTGGATCTCTACTCCGGAGTAATAAACAGCAGTTTCTCTTTTCATGGTGACAGTTTTATTGTCAAGACTCTATGTCATCCCGATTCTGATCTCATCGCAGTCCGCGTTGATTCCCGGCAACCTTTAGCCATAAAGATAAACTTTCCATATCCTACAGGAGGTTTTGCAGACGATGCTTGTAATTGGAACAACTACACGGATCACAATACATCCTTAGTGTCATATCAGCCCTCAATGGCAATACTTAAGCATACCATAGATGCCACATCATACTTTTTAAAAGTTCAGTGGAACGGTGAAGCGTCCTTCTATCGTGATTCCACTAACAGTTTTGTCTTTGCTCCTAATTCCGGATCTTATGAATTATCCTGTTACTTCTATTCAGAAGATAATTTAGATTCGCACGACATACTTCCGTCATTTGATTATTGCTATAAAACCAATGTCAAAGCCTGGCATGATTATTGGGACAAGGGAGGGATGATAGATTGTTCCGAATGCTCGGATCCCAGGGCTAAGGAGTTGGAAAGAAGGGTGGTCTTGAGTCAATACCTATTGGCTGTTCAAGATGCTGGAGATTCTCCTGCACAAGAAACCGGATTAACATATAACTCATCATACGGTAAGTTTCATTTGGAGTCGCAGTGGTGGCATCAGGCTCATTTTGCTTTATGGGGCCATCCCGAGAAGCTCACCAATACTCTTGAATGGTATTTTAAGGCTGAACCTGCAGCAAAGGCTATTGCCGCTAGACAGAACTATATTGGAACACGATGGATGAGTGTCACTGATGTGAGTGCAAGAGAAACTCCTTCCTCCTCCGGTAGCTATCTGATATGGCAGCAACCAATGTTAATCTATCTTGCGGAGTTGCTGTACCAATCCAACCCCTCCGATGAAACTTTAAATAAATATTGGAATCTTGTTGAGGGGACGGCAGATTTCATGGTCTCCTATTTAAACTATAACAATGAGACAGGACATTATGAGTTGTTAGGCTGTGTCCCGGCTCAAGAGTCCATACGTTTTGAAGAGACGCCCAATCCTGCCCTAGAGATAGCAGCGTGGCGTTATTCCCTATCTGTGGCTCAACAGTGGAGAAAGCGAATGAAGATGGAAAAAATTAAATTATGGGATGACATAATTGAGAACCTGGCCCCGCTTGCCTACGATGAAAACGATAATTATTTAGCTGCCCACAATCTGTATGGGAGCTATACCGATGCAATTTATATGACAGATCATCCGGCTGTTTTAGCAGTAACGGGACTTTTCCCAGCTTCTCCTCTTGTTGAAATGCAGAAAATGACATCTACTCTCAATACTGTGTGGAATGGTTGGCATTGGAATACAGCAAGGGGAAGTGACTATGCTCTTACTGCGATGTGCGCTGCTCGTGTTGGAAATGCCAAATTGGCTGTAGATGCATTATTAAAAGAAGAACAATCCAACACCTATCTGATTAACGGTCATAACTATCAAAATGCCGTTTATCGTGCATATCTGCCTGGAAATGGAGGTTTGCTTTCTGCCGTTTCGATGATGTGTGCCGGTTGGAAAGGCAGTAAGGGCTCAAATCCCGGCTTCCCGAATGACGGAACATGGAACATAAAATGGGAAGGCCTAAAACCATTACCCTAATATGATGAAGAAAAGAGCCACAATAGTATTGATGCTGTTAATGTCTACGATATTTGTCTCTATCTCGTGTGGAGAAAAATATTCGATTTTTTCTGAGAAATATCCTGTTAACTTCGGTTTTGACACATCAATCGCTCCATATAATCAGGTGTTTAGTATGGGTGTTTTTATAACCGCCAGGATATCAGGAAATTATATAGTGGTTATCTCCTCTGACAGCACTGAGTATAAATTCCCTCTCACCGAAGTAGACGCGCGAACCTTCCGTATGGGATTGGGAGGGCTAATCATTGGAACACCCTCATTAAACAATGATGAAATATCAATATGGGCCTATGATCTGGCTTGTCCGATATGTGATCTTGCAAAATATCGTCTCAACATAGAATATTCCGGTATAGCCCTTTGCTCTCATTGCGCAACGAAATTCGACTTGAATAACAGCGGATTTGTTATCAGCTCATCTGCTAAGGATGCTCGTCCGTTATATCGTTATCCTGTTTTTCTTGGCGGAAAGATTGTGTCTGTTAGAAATTGATAGATCAATATTGTTGAAAGTGCCGATTTTTTTTTGCAAATAAGTCAAAACTAGCTATCTTCGCACCGCATTTACGGCAACTTTTCTGCTCGAATGGTGGAATGGTAGACACGAGGGACTTAAAATCCCTTGGCCTTTATCGGCTGTGCGGGTTCGAGTCCCGCTTCGAGCACCTCATTGGCGTTGTTTCATAATCGAAACGGCGCCAATGACTTTTTGTAGAAATGGGAATAGAAATACAAGATTAAAAGTCGATGAAAAATCGAAGTGTTGTAGATTATATCCCATTCTGTTATTAACTTTGCTCGTAACAAACATGTAGCCTGATGAGACTAAAAAAACTGTTTTTGTTTTTCCTGTTTCTGACAGTGATGATTCCTGTCATGTCAGAGCACTTAAAATACAACTTGTCAGTGTCTGTTGGATTTATTAGCATCGGTATTGGAGAAAGTACCATGTCTGATAAGGATGTCAAATATAATGGAGAATCGGCCAGGAAACTTCAGATGACTATGACTTCGGGAAAGACCGCCGATGCGTTATACCAGATCCGTGACACGATAACTTCATATAATTCTCTCGATGGAAACGGTCTCTTTTATTGTAAAGTAACTAACGAGAATAACCGTCATGATCGTGAGACAGCGCACTTCTCTTATGAAAAAGGAGATTATAAAGTGGAACTCGTTGCCCGTTCAAATGATGGCAGTCTTTTGGATCGCAATACAGTCAAAGGAAGAGAACGAATCTATGATATGCTCAACATGCTTCAGTTTACACGAGCATTGGACTCGCGCAAACTAAAGAAAGGAGACAGTGTGACCCTACAGATGGTTAACGGGACATTGGTTGTCAAACAATATATTGTCTATGAAGGAGACAAGACCATTAAGGCAGATGATGGGAAAATCTATGACTGCCATATTCTCTCCATCCGAGATAGAAAATATGGAGAAGAAAGGGAGACCCTAAAAGCCTTTGTTACAAAAAATCAGGATCATTTACCTGTTCAACTAAATATTAAACTGAGTTTTGGCTATATTAAAGCCTTACTGAAATAATAACCACAATAGAAAGAGAATATGAAAATGACAGACAGCAGATGGCTGACAGGTCGCGGCTTCGGAGTCCATTCTCCCTGGGCCTATCAATTGATTGAAACCGTCATAAATGAGAAAAGGCCTTACTATGCCTATGAAGATCTCTTTTCTTTCTGGGAGGCCGCACCTCAGTATATGCCCCAGTATACGGAGAATCGAGACAAGTTGCTTTTCCGTCTGACAAATCACATCCAGCCTCGTTTTATTCTGGAAGTTGGAACTGGAGCCGGAGTCAGTACCGGTTATCTGGCCTCTGTGTCAACCAAGACGCCGGTCGTAACCATTGACACCAAACATCCTGCCGTGAATCTGATCCGTGAAAATTTCAAGACATTCAGTCAGATAGATTACCGTATAGGCGATGTGTTGCAAGAACTTAATCAGCTCCTTGAAACCAATCCTTCCTTGGATTTGGTACACATAGCCCATACCATTTTCTATAAAGAAGCTGTAGAAATGATATTACCTCATGTCAATGAAAACACTCTTATAGTAGTGGAGGACATGGGTAAAAAAGATAAAAAAGAGTGGTGGAATCAGATTATTTTGGATGAAAGAGTGGGTGTAACTTTTAGAATGAAGAAAATGGGGATGCTATTCTTTGACCTCAAAAAGATCAAACAACATTATGTGATATGAAGATATATACCCGCACCGGTGATGACGGCACCACCAGTTTAGTAGGTGGTCAGCGTGTCAGTAAAAAAGATGCTCGTTTAGATGCTTATGGAACCGTCGATGAGTTGAATTCTTTTATTGGACTTATGCAGTCTTTTCTTGATGTTAAGGCCGAGACTTCGGAGAATATCCTATGGATACAGCAGAAGCTCTTCAATATTGGAGGTTGTTTGGCTACAGACAGTAAAACCACTACTCTGCCTGAGACTTGCCGGATTCTTCAGACAGACGTAGAGCGCTTAGAACAGTTCATCGATGCTGCAGGTGAGGGACTTCCTCAGCAACGCACCTTTATTCTTCCCGGCGGGGCTCAAGCGGCTTCTTATGCGCATGTTGCCAGAACTGTTTGTCGTCGTGCTGAAAGACTCATTATTTCATTAAAGGATAGGATAGAGATACCCTCTACTCTACTTGCTTTTATTAATAGACTTTCTGATTATCTGTTCGTTTTAGCAAGGCGAATAAATTATTTATCAAGAATAGAAGAAAAAACTTGGTAATTCTTTTGTAATTGACTTTTTTTCATACTTTTGCGGCCGAATAATATCTGGTCAGACATGACCAAAAAAATACGGAGACAAATTTATGTATTGGACTTTAGAGTTAGCATCAAAACTTGAAGATGCGCCATGGCCTGCTACAAAAGATGAACTCATTGACTACGCAGTGCGTTCAGGTGCTTCATTGGAGGTAATTGAAAATCTTCAGGAGATTGAAGATGAGGGTGACGTATATGAGAGCATTGAGGACATTTGGCCCGATTACCCCAGCAAAGAAGATTTCTTTTTTAATGAAGATGAGTATTAAGGCGTATTTTCTAGATTTGACTTATTAAGAATTAATAGAAAGCGGTTTCTTAAAGAGGCCGCTTTTCTTTATTATTCAGGGAAATCTATTTTTTTACACCCCTTTCAGAATACTTTCTTTTGCTATTTATTTTCCAATATATTTCCCATTGATTTCC
>CAZYFO010000010.1:29775-39388 GCA_964646955.1 uncultured Bacteroidaceae bacterium
TGAACATAAAATCTTCCTATATTTGTGCACATTAAAAATGAAAGTAGAGGAAGATACAGAACTGTATCTACTCGAAACTTTGGGAAATTGGAGGCCGCTTCTAAGGAAAATAGAACGTCGGTTTCTTCATTTCTTGTAAACTAAACGAATAATAATGTCCTTGTATTTCGATGCATACCAATCAGTTATATAGAAAATGTGATTTAGCGGTCCGCCTGCGGTCAGTTTAAGTACCATTTTTTTAGCTTTTTTGACCTAAAAGTTTTTTTCTTATAATGTGTAACCTTGAATTATGAAACGTCTTATCCTAACCACACTTTTTATTTGCGGATTATGCACATCTGCCTCCGCACAGTATGATTTCATTCACCATATCTACGACTACATCGGCAATACAGCGATGTATTCACTCAATCAGGAAGAGGGCCGTAGCTACTTCATTCCAGAAAAAAGTATTTCACTCAACGGCAACTGGAAATTCTACTTCGGCAGAGTGCCGGAAGATATTCCAGACACATTCTTTCAGCCAGCCTTTAATGACCGCAAGTGGAGCGATATTGATGTGCCGTCCAACTGGGAAATGCGAGGCTTCGGTGATAAACAGTTCCGAAATGTCGCCGCACCCTTCAAGACCAAATTCTATCCTCAGATAGATAAAGATAACAACCCTACCGGAGCATACCGTCACAGCTTCAACATTCCCGCATCGTGGGATGGTAGCCAGATCTTCCTTCGCATGGAAAAAACAGCCTCGTCTTCTTGGGTATGGATAAACGGAAAAGAAGTTGGTTATAACGAAGGTGGTCAGGAACCAGCGGAATACGATATTACCAAATTTGTAAATAAAGGCAAGAACAGCATAGCCGTGCTCGTGACCAAATACTCAGACGGTTATTATCTGGAAGGCCAGGATTACTGGCGTCTAGCAGGCATCTTCGATGATGTAACTGTATACGCCACACCTAAGACCAGACTTTTCGACTGGTCTGTGGAGACTGACCTGGATGATGAATACAAGGATGCCGACTTGAAGGTTGAGGTTACATTGAAAAGGTATGATACTTCTTCAAAGGATTTTACAGTAAAGGCCTTTCTTACCGACTCAAAAGGTTCCAAAGTGGCTGAGTTCGGCAGCACGAAGTTCTCCCTCAATAAGGATAAAATGGTTCTTGATATGAGCCAACCCGTCAGCAATCCTGCCAAATGGACTTCAGAAACGCCATCTCTCTACAACCTGGAACTTCAGCTGGTGGATGCCACTGGCAAGATTGTGGACAAATCTGATACAAAAATTGGTTTCAAGGAGACTTGCATAGAGAATGGCGTGTTCTATCTGAATGGCAAACCGCTTAAGATTAATGCGATAAACTCGCACATGCAGCATCCTGAAAACGGGCACACAATGGATGAAGCCACTATCCGCAAGGATATGGAGTTGCTGAAGCAGTTCAACTTCAATGCTGTGCGCACTTGCCACTATCCTCCTGTAAACAAATATCTGCAGCTGGCAAACGAATATGGTCTCTACATTATCGATGAGACAGGTGATGAGGCTCACGCCACTGAGAAGGCCGCCAACGATCTGGCATTTACAGAAATGTACAAAGAACGCGTCAGAATGATGGTTCTTCGCGACCGGAACTATCCATGTGTGCTGATGTGGAGCGCTGGCAATGAGAGCGGTGAAGGATTCAACATCACCGAGGTGATAAAAGAAGGACGCATATATGACAACACTAGGTCTTGGATGTATGGCGGCAACGCTTACTCCCACCCGGCTGAAGATATCATAGGACCGCGCTATCCATCACCGCTTGAGCTGGAAATGAATATTGGTCTAGGCCGAGATGGCGACACCCGCCCTTCATTTATGGACGAATATCTGTCAGTGGCTGGTAATGCCTGCGGTGGAATGGATGAATACTGGGACGCTATCTATACCTATCCACGTTCAGCTGGCGGAGCCATTTGGGACTTTGTTAGTCCCGGACTTACCGAAAAGGTCAGACAGTTGCAGGACCGCTCGCAGTACAACACGCCAGTAAACATTATGGGCAACGCGCAGCTGGTATCTACATCAAAAAACAACAAGGTTCTGGATATTAATGGCTTTGACCAGTGGGTTGAAGTATACCGCGGCGACAATGTGGAGCTGACTGGCAGCAAGCTTGGCATCAGCTTCGAAGTGAAGCCTCGCGAAAGAGCGAAGGACTGCGGCACTTTTGTAACCAAGGGTTCAAATCAGTTCGGAGTGGTGCAGAATGGAAATGATCAGTTGGCATTCTATATCTATACAGACAATAAATATCAGCTGAACGTGCCGCTGCCCGCGGACTGGTATAATAACTGGCACAAAGTTCTGGCGCAATATGACGATGGCAAGATGAGCCTCAGCATAGATGGCAAGATAGCTGGCACTATGAATATTACGGAAGAGTCGATTAACGCTCCACAGCAGTCTGTAAGACCTAGTCGTGGCAGAATGCGTGCCCCAAGCACAGCCATCACCAACACACCATACCCAATCAATATCGGTCGCAATATTCAGGCGCACGGCCAAAATTTTGAAGGTTGCCTTTGCGATGCGCAGATAGACAATCTGATTATTGCCGCTAATCCTGAACCTACTGCTGAAAATGCCGTGCTTTATCTGGATTTCCAGTCAGAGACCGAGAATGGAAATTTCTACACCTATGGAATAGGCGCCAGAACTTATGGCTCGATATGGCCGGACAGAAGGCCTCAGCCTGAAATGTGGCAAATGAAGAAGACCACTCAGCCTTTGAAGTTCACACTGATTAGTGCTGAGGATAAGGTTGTTGAAGTATGGAACCGCAATCATTTCCTGAATGCTGACTATTATGATACCGAGTGGGCTCTGCAGGCAGATGGAAAGATTCTGCAGAGCGGCAAGTTGACTCTTGATGTTAAGCCTCTGGAAAAAGCTGTCATCACCATTCCTTTCTCCAAGCCGGAAATTGAAGAAGGCGTGGATTACCGCATTCTCATCACTTCCTGCCTGAAAGAAGACCAGATATGGGCGGTAGCCGGACATGAGGTATCATGGGATCAACTGGACCTTCCTTGGCACAAAACGCTAGCTATTGCGGATAAGACTGTGGGTAACGTTCAAATGCAGAGAGATGAAGACGGAACTACTGTCAGTGGCGACGGCTTCGAATACTTCTTCGATAAGAATGGTAAGCTGACATCAGTAAAGGTCGATGGAGGGCAAATGCTGAACTCTCCACTGCAATTGAATGTTTGGAGGGCTCCTATTGCAAATGAATTGGACGATTGGGACAGCTATAGCGTGAACAGCGGCAACCGCAATGCAATATACGGTGCGCAAATAGCCGCAGAGTTCTATTCATATGGCCTGGACAGAATCGGATATTCACTGCTTTCAATGGATGCTAAAATGATTAACGGCCAGGCATGCATCACGGTTCGAGATTTCCGACAGGTTGGTGTATCAGAGTCTTCAGCTCAAGATCCATACATAGTCAGCACTCGATATAAAGGCTTCCAGGAGAAATATGAATACAAGATTAACGGTGATGGTACAATCGCTCTTAAACATACTATCGATCCGCAAGGTACTCTGCCTATTTTACTGCCTAGGATTGGTTTGCAAACTACTTTGAGCGCAGACCTGCAGCAGGTTGAATATTACGGTCGCGGCCCTCAGGAGAGCTATTCTGACCGAAAGACCGGCTATAAGTTTGGAGAATACAGCACAACCGTTGATGATATGTACGAGCCTTATCTGATTCCACAGGATTATGGCCTGAGGATGGACACCCGCAGAGTACAATTCTGCAATAAGAATGGCAAGGGAATAGCCTTGACAATGTATGGCGACAAGTTCAACTTTAACGCATATCCTTATTCAACTGACAATCTGACTAAGGCCATTTATCAGTATCAGCTGCAGCGTCTGGATGGCATTACATTTAACCTGGACTACGCGACCACTGGTGTTGGCTGTTCGTCCAGATATGTTTTGCCTGCATACTTTGCAATGCCTCTGCGATATGAAAGAACGATGACTATAAAACCAGTCAGGTAAGACAATAAAAATGACGGAGCCTGATTACGGCGGCACAGTTCCCTTTCTCTATCACTGAGGGAGGGAACTGTTTCATGCTTCAAGCTTGTGTAATGAGAGCATTGAGAGATTATACTAACGGAATTGTTGAGAGACGCCAAGACATTCTGAATCTTTCGGAAAAGCCTAGGGCTCAAAATGAGAAAATTATTGCCCAGACTTTTGATGCTGCAATCAATAACGCTACAAACAAGACCATTTTTGCTCAAGAACAACATTTAAAACAAAGATTCTACGATATATGGAGCGTTAAGGTCAGCTATAATGGCGGCTATACATTGTCCAAAGAAGATTCTGAACTGTTTGGTAAAATCATTGACCAGTACAGAGGTAACTATCTATATGTTGATTTCTGGGGAATGGGTTGCGGCCCATGCCGTAACGGTATGATGAATGACCGTGAATTGGTAGAAAAGATGAAAGACAAACCTGTCAAATTTATCTACGTAACATCTGTAGACCAATCTCCAAAGGACTATTCAGAAAATTGGATGGCAGAGAACAACATCAAGGGTGAACATATATTCCTTACAGAAAACGAGTGGAAACGTTTCACTGTAATGTTCCAGTTCAGTGGCATCCCGTTCAGTCTTATTGTAGACCGCGATGGCAAAATTGTTTCTGCAAACTACGGTTTTGCCACCTACCTACAGCGTCAAGGTCTGTAATATAGGTTTGTAAATATTTATAAAAGGGACTGACTCCGTTTTTGTTTAATTTTCGGAGTTGGTCCCTTTCTAATTTACAAACGTGAAAATGCTTTTCACTCGTTAGAGTAAAGCAAATAATAACTGCCTAGGAGTTCTTCTTGTTGCACTCAGCGCAGATCCCTTTTATCACGTAGTTGAGCTCATTTACCTTAAAACCGTCAGGAATAGCAACCTTTGGTATTGAATCGTCTTCCAAGCAGAAGGTCTTTTTGCAGCTCTCGCAGAAAAAATGACAGTGCCATTCGTCTGCGGTACAATGCCCGTGATTGTGGCACATACAGTATTTCATTGAACCGCTTCCGTCTTCCATCGTATGTAGTAAATGATGCTCGCTTAATGTTGTCAGCGCACGAAAAAGGCTGGACTTGTCCACACTAACCAGCCTCTCCTCTAAGTCTGCCAGACTGAAAGTATCATGCATCTCGGAAATAGCCATATAAACCAGAATTCTGACAGAAGTAGGCTTAATCTTTACCTGTTCCAATATAGAACAACACTCCTTTACATCCATTTCTTTGCAATTATTACCGGCAAATATAGTGAAACCACCATATAAACTTGTCTATTCGTTTTTCTTTATCAGAATAACGATGCATCTCCCGAACATTATATTGGGAAAATCAGCAGCAACAATTGCACTCGCAGTGAGAACCCTCTGTCTCAATCTCGATTGTTGAGTGTTGAATCCCGAGATTTGTCAGCTTTTCCTTTAGCTTGCAGGTTATCTCGTCGAGTCTCTTGACATCGTTAATAACCACGTGGGCGGTAAGCCCTATCTCTGTTGTGCTGATGGGCCAGATATGTATGTGGTGCACATCGGTCACTCCGCTCTCAGACAACATGGCATTCTTTAGATTCTCTACGTCTATATTCTCAGGAACAGCGTCGATAGACATCTTAATACTCTCGGAAAACAGATTCCATGTGGTAATCAATATCACAAGTGCGATAATAAGGCTTATTATAGGGTCAATAACAATCCACCCTGTGACAGTGATGACAATGCCGGAAATGACCACTCCAACCGAAACCAATGTGTCAGCTGCCATATGCAGAAAAGCCCCGCGAGTATTGATATCATGCTTCTGCTGTTTCATAAACAGGAGAGCAGTAAAACCGTTAATCAGTATACCTATTCCTGCAGTCCAAGCAACAGCTCCTCCGTCAACCGGTATCGGTGTAGTAAACTTATGAATACTCTCAATTACAATAGCCCCAACAGCCACTAACAGAATTATAGCATTGAGCAGAGAAATCAATACGGAGCTCTTCTTATATCCGTACGTAAAACGGCCATTACTGTGGCTCTGTGACAGCTTAAATGCAATCATAGCAAGGACTAGGCTTAGCACATCGCTAAAGTTGTGTCCTGCGTCTGAAATAAGCCCCAGAGAGTTTGAAATAAAACCAACGGATACCTCAACAATAACAAATAACAGATTCAATGCTATTGAAACGATATATATACCGTTCAAAGAACTAATCTGATGTTCGTGATGGTGGTGGTGATGCTCATGCTCACCATACGAATGATGCTCTTGACCGACAGTCTCATTTAATGCCATAATCCGTTTTCTCTTTTGTTTGTGCAAAAGTAAAGCATACTCTTTGCAACCCGGTTGCAAAGTGATATATAAAAAACAGGTGGAAAATATTTTAATATTCTCCACCTGTAAAATTAATATGAAAAACTACCGTTCGACGATTAATTCATTGTCTACTAATAGTATGTATTCTGAATAATCAATTAAAGATTATTGTTGTACTTAGACCATTCGCTGATAGCCGGCAAAACTCCCAAGTTGATAACCTCATCACGCATATTCTGCAGATGCTGGTAGCTTGCTTCGAGAGCAGCCATTTCCTCAGCAGAACCCTTGATGTCAGTGTAGTGAACACCTGTAGCATCAATTGTAGAAGGCATAGCCATCATAACATTCTTGAACTTCTCGTTGTTTACATAGCAGCCTGCAGGCCATTCAAACTTCTCACCGCCCATAGCGGCACCTATCATCTCGATTGAAACGAATGAAGGGCTTTGGAAAGATGAACGTCCGCGAAGTTCTATGATTTTAGCACCACCTTTGATAACATCCTGTTTCATCTGTGCCCACTGTTCACTAGTGAGAGCCGGAGTACCAATCAGTTCTGTCAGAGGCTTTCCGTCAACTTTTGCTGTTGATGCGAATACCGCCATCTGTTCACCGTGGCCACCGTATGTACGTGCTGTCGTTACCTTGTCCTGACGAAGTCCGAAGTGCTTAGCAAGAGCACTTTGCAGACGAGTGCTGTCAAGAGCAGCCAAGGTTGTAATCTGTGAAGGTTTCAAACCTGAGTAGATCAGAGTAACTAAACCAGTAATGTCGGCAGGGTTGAAGATAATAACGCAGTGTTTCAAGTCAGGACAATAAGTCTTTATGTCCTTACCTAACTGAGCGGCGATACTTGCATTGCCTACTAGCAGATCTTCACGGGTCATACCTGCTTTTCTCGGTGCGCCACCTGAAGAAACCATGTATTTTGCATCCTTGAAAGCCTCAGCTACCTGGTCAGTGAAAGTGATGTTAACACCATCGAAACCGCAGTGACGGAGTTCCTCTACAACACCCTCCAAACCTGGAAGATAAACGTCAAAAAGACAGATGTTAGAAGAAAGACCCATCATGATAGCTGTTTGAGCCATGTTTGAACCAATCATGCCGGCAGCACCGGAGATGACCAATTTTTCGTCTGTTAAAAACTTCATATCAGTAAGTATTTAAAATATAATGATTTTCTAGAGCGCAAAAGTAATCATTTAGTAGGTAGTTTGGTATTTTAATTCTAAAAACTTGCAGTAATTTAGCCGTTGATTACAAAAAAGTTAGCAAATATGGCATTGATAAAATCAGTAAGAGGTTTTGTTCCCAAGATTGGAAGTGATTGTTTTTTAGCCGATAACGCTGCTATTATCGGAGATGTTGAGATCGGTGACGGCTGCAGCATATGGTTCGGCACCGTATTGAGAGGAGATGTAAACTCCATTCGTATTGGAAACGGAACCAACATACAGGATGGCACCGTCATACACACATTATATCAGCGTTCACAGACATTTATCGGTGACAATGTATCCGTAGGGCACAACGTAACCATTCACGGCGCTACCATCAAGGATAATGCCCTAATAGGCATGGGTTCAGTAGTATTGGATCACGCAGTAGTCGGAGAGGGTGCAATCGTAGCCGCCGGTTCGGTAGTTCTAAGCAAGACCATCATAGCTCCTAACACCATTTGGGCAGGAGTTCCGGCCAGGTATGTAAAAGATGTTGATCCTGAGCAGTCAAAAGAGATAAACCAGCGTATTGCACGTGACTATCACATGTATGCCGGCTGGTATTCGGAAAACGAATAAATGTTCAACAAACATATTTACTTCAAGAGTGAAAGATTTTTTTTAGCTAATGGCAATAATATAGATTTAACTATAGCTATTATTATTTATATTACGAAGAAAGGTATTTCAAATCATTACTAACTAATAAATAATTTATGAACAGTATCAAATTCGGATTGATATCAGTATGCCTTGCTGCAACTGCTCCAATCTTAGCTCAAAAAACCATTCCTTTAGTTTATGACCAGGAATTTATAGGTTCCAAATTTGAATCTCCTGCATTTCCTACAGTTGATGAGTCACCGGCTATTACAACTCTACCTAACCCGTTTGAGTTTTCAAATAGTACCAAGCAGGTGAAGAAGTTTGCAGATTGGGAAAAACGCCGCTCGGAAATCATTCGTGAACTATATAATTATGAAGTAGGTGAAAAGCCAATGGTTGACAAGAAAGACATTCAGGCTACCTTAGAAGACAATACACTGACCGTTAAAGTAACACGTAATGGTGAAACCTTAACTCTGACAGCAAAGATTACTTATCCCGATGGAGACGGCCCATATCCATTGATGATTGGTTGCAGTGGTTTGAACCTGTTACCTGCAAGTTATTGGAAGGAAAATGGCATTGCTACAATGTCTTATACTTTTACTCAGGTAATGGCACATCAGCAAAAAAGAGGAAGTGAGCCTATCAACAAACTATATCCTGAATTGGTTGAGAATGGTGCATATTCCATGTGGCCATGGGGTGTAAGCCGTCTGATTGATGGTCTTGAGATTTTAGGTGCCTCGGCTAATATTGATATGAAACATATTGGTATCACCGGTTGTTCATTTGCAGGAAAGATGGCTCTTTGGTCAGGCGCATTGGATGAACGTATTGCTTTGACAATAGCACAAGAACCGGGTGGTGGTGGTGCTGCTGCATGGCGTGTATCGGAAAAGTTAGGTAAAGTAGAAAACCTGGGTAGCACCGACAGCCATTGGTTTAAGGAATCAATGTGGGATTTCAAGGAAGCAAAAACTGCAAACCTGCCCACGGATCATCATGAACTTTGCGCTTTAGTTTGCCCTCGTGCACTCCTTGTATTAGGTAATACTGATTATGAATGGCTGGCAGACGAGGCAGGTTATGTTTCATGTGTAGCAGCTCGTGAAGTCTGGAAAAAGTTCGGTATCGAAGACCGTATGAGCTATTCTATTCAGGGAGGTCATGGCCACTGTCAGTTGCCAAAGAGCCAATATCCTGAAGTTCAGGCTTTCGTAGAAAAGTTTATGCTTGGAAAAGAGGCTGATACTGATCCCCGTCACATTGACCAGAAGATTAAGGATAACATGAAAAAGTACAATATTACTGCCGAAGAGTTTATTCCTTGGGTTAAGACTGTAAGCGGACTTGCAAAAGACTAATAAC
>CAZYFO010000011.1:0-38122 GCA_964646955.1 uncultured Bacteroidaceae bacterium
CAAATCATTGGAATGGTTTTAGCGATTATTACAATCTGGTGGTTAAGTGCTTAGTAGTATCTAATAATATTTTTCCAGGTTAGGTTTTTTGATTTTCAGAAAAAAAGTTATATATTTGCAGTTGTTTTTCAGCAGATAATGAAAATCAAGGAAATAATTGTTGCCCTTGAAAGATTCGCGCCTCTGCCTTTGCAAGATGATTATGATAATTCAGGTTTGCAAGTTGGGCTAACAGAGACGGAAGCGACAGGGGCTTTATTGTGTCTGGATGTTACTGAAGCCGTATTGGCTGAAGCGAGAACACTTGGATGCAATATGGTTGTTTCGCATCATCCGGTGTTATTTCATCCTTTGAGGTCTCTTACAGAACATGATATAAATGGACGTTGTATTATCAAAGCAGTTCAAGAGGATATTGTAATATATTCATCGCATACCAATCTTGATAATGTAAAGGGTGGAGTTAATGATAGGATTGCTTCAATTTTGGGACTTTCAAACACCAAACCCATTGTTCAACGTACTGAAGGAAACGGTTCGGGAGTCATCGGAGATTTATCAAAACCCATTATATTGAGTGAATTGTTTCAGATTCTTCAAGATAAATTTACTGTTTCGGTAATCAGACATAACAAGTGTGTTGAAAAGCAGGTTCAACGTATTGCGGTATGTGGAGGTTCCGGCTCTTTTTTGATTCAGGATGCATTAAAACTGGGTGCGGATTCATTTATTACCGGTGAGGTAGGATATCATCATTTCTTTGGATTTGAAAATATTATGAGTCTCATTGAAATAGGGCATTATGAAAGTGAGCAGTTTACGATAGAACTTTTATATGAAGTGATATCTAATTCATTCCCTTCATTACCCTTGTTTAAGACAACGATAAACACAAATCCAATAGAATATACTTGTAACAATAATAGACGATAAAATAATTGATTATGACAAAAGAAACAAAAAAAGATCCATCAGAGTATTCCGTGGAGGAGAAGTTGTTGTCTCTCTATCAACTTCAGACGATGCTGTCCGAGATTGATAAGATTAAGACTCTTCGTGGAGAGTTGCCACTCGAAGTCCAAGACCTTGAGGATGAGATTGCCGGCTTGAGTACACGTATTGAAAAATACAAAGCGGAAATAGCAGAACTTACAAAAGGAATATCGGAGAATAAGCATATTATCGAGGCCTCAAAAGCTGCTGTTGCCAAGTATACTGAACAGCAAGACAATGTACGTAACAATCGTGAATATGATTCTCTTAACAAGGAAATCGAGTTTAAGAATCTTGAGATTGAATTGAGCGAAAAGCGTATTCGTGAATATACTGCAGCTATTTCCAGCAAGAATGAGGAGATGGAGCGTAATGCTGCTCTTTTAGCTGAAAAGAAACAGGATCTTGAGGTTAAGAAATCAGAGTTGGATGAGATTATTGAAGAGACTAGGGTTGAAGAGGAAAAACTGCGTGAAAAGTCCAAATCTCTCGAATTGGTAATTGATCCAAGATTGCTGCAATCATTTAAGCGTATTCGTAAGAATACTAGAAACGGCTTAGGCATTGTTTACGTTCAACGTGACGCTTGCGGTGGTTGTTTTAATAAGATTCCACCTCAGAGACAGCTTGACATCAGCATGAGAAAGAAAATCATTGTTTGTGAGTATTGCGGAAGAATCATAATTGATCCTGAGTTGGCTGGTGTACATGAAACACCTAAGGCTGAACAACCCGCTCCAAAGAAGCGTGAGCGTAAAAAGAATGTTGATACGGTGGATAATGTAGAAGAATAACTTTTCTAGATTGTTCCAAAAACAATAATAATTCAAAATGAGTCCGGTAAATTCACCAGACTCATTTTTTTATAATTCATGGAAAGATGGAATATTTTCGAGAAAAACATATGAATTATGTTCATAATCCATCTTTACACAATAGTGTTTCATGCCATTGCTGACAATGAGGTAGTCTACTTTAAGAACAATATTATACCTGGATATCTGAGCAAATATCTTTGAGCTAATTTTAACAGTATGAGCTTTATATTCAATTATTACTTTAGGCTTACCGAAGTTGTCATATATCACAGAATCACATCTTCTATGCATGCCATTTAGGGAGATGGATGTCTCATTGGCAATATGGGATGCGGGATATTTCTTTTGATTAATAAGATAGGCAACAAAGTGTTGACGAACATTTTCTTCAGGAGTGAGAGCTACCCATTTTTTGCGAACAGAGTCGAAAACATGCGTTTTTTCTTCTTCTTCGCGAATTTTAATATCAAAAGGGGGTAGATTTAGAATAACCATTCTTAACTTTGCTAATTAATAGGGCGAAGATAAGAAAAGATAGAAATATTCTAGCATTCGCATACATAATTATAAAATTAAATATGGCAACATCAGGCACTACATACCGTTCGATATTAGTAGATTTGAAAAAAGGAAACTATAAGCCTATCTACTATTTAATGGGAGATGAACCTTTCTTTATCGATTCTATTTCCGACTATATTAGAGATAATGCTATTGAATCTGAAGAAGAACGCAATTTCAATCAAATTGTAGTTTACGGATCTGATATTTCGATGAACGAAGTAGTTCAACGTGCAAAAGCATATCCGATGGGAGCTGAACGCCAGGTGATATTAGTAAAGGAGGCTCAGAATTTAATTAAGGAAACCACATCCAATATCTCTGCAACAGATCTTTTGGCTGATTACATGAAAAATCCTCAGAAATCGACTATTTTGGTGTTTTGTCATAAGAATGGGACATTGGATAGGAGGAAAAAAGTTGCAGCGGAGATTGAAAAGGTGGGTGTTTTATTTGAATCAAAGAAGATAAAAGAGGATTCATTGACGGAATTTATAGAAGAATTCCTATCAGAGTACAAATTATCGATTGAGCGTAAAGCAGAATCAATGATAATAGAATCGGTAGGATCAGATTTGTGTAGGATGAACGGAGAGCTTAATAAGATCGTTATTGCTCTTCCATCAGGAGTGAAAGAGATAACTCCTGAATTCATAGAACAACATATTGGAATAAGTAAGGATTTCAATATTTTTGAATTTAAAGATGCTTTGATCAATAAAAACAAACTTAAGGCTAACCAAATCGCCGCATATTATGAAAGTAACCCTAAAACATATCCAATGCAATTGGTTACAGCTGCCATATTTCCATATTTTGCAAATTTGATGCTTGCTTTTTATTCTCCGGACAAGACTGAGAGGGGTATTGCTGATCAACTAGGATTAAAAAACACATGGGGTGTAAAAGACTATATTACTGGAATGAGAAATTATACAGCACTACAAACAATGAATATCATAAGTTTGATTAGAAAATATGATGCAAAATCAAAAGGAGTTGACTCAACGTCAAACACTGGAGAAGGTTTGCTGCGTGAGTTGTTATTTCAAATTTTGCACTAAAGTACGAGGTTGCTCATATTTTTTCGATTCTCACGAAGATAGACTGTTAATGGCTGCAGAAATGCGGCCATTAATGTTTTTTAATATTTAATATTTGATTCCAATTGTAACAGATTACAAGTGTAATGGATGTTTTTGTGTGAATGTAACCTTAATGTGTAGAAATTATTTAACGGCTTCATATTGATGTACAATTGTTTCATTTGAATGGGATGAAATATTAATTCATTAGATGATATTTAGATAAACAGCTGATTTCCAGATGCTTTATGTATAAATAAGTAGAGTGGTGATTTAACTTGCAGCTATTTTGTTATACATAATTGATTATTGTATCTCAAAAGTGATTGTATACGGGTATATATATCAGTAATTCACTTATATAGATAAAATATATAGAGTAATTTATAACTATATTTTCATTTATCATAATAGAACATAACAGGTTTGTAAAATGTGTGCATAAATGTATTTGTTACAAATGTATTAATTACAATTGTTTCGGAATATTATTGTGTCAATTACATTTGGATTAAATATTATTGTTGATTACTTTTGTAACTAAGCAATAAAAAGAGCTCTTATGAAGGAAAGAATTGTTCAATTAATGGATTTATTAGGAATGAATCCAACCCAATTTGCAAATGCCATAGGTGTACAAAGAACAACTATACAGCATATCATAAGCGGAAGAAATGAACCTAGTCTAAAGATTGTTTCCAACATTTATAAATGTTTCTCGAATATCAATCTTGATTGGTTATTAACCGGAAATGGTGAACCACAAATTTCCCCTATTAAATTCAACCATCCAGATATAATTCAAAAGACCTTATTAAATAATGAGAATGATTTATTTTCGGACAATTCTACAGAAGATTTCAAAAATCAAAATGTAGAAAAGAAGCAAAGAGCTAATTCAGATAGAAAAAGAAATGAAAATAAGTCAGTTAGCGATATAAATGATCTTTTGCCAAACAAACAAGTAAAACAAATTATGGTCCTTTATGAAGATGGGACTTATGAATTATTTTTCCCAGAACTGAAAAAATAACATAACTTTCTTTGTTTTTTTTCAAAAAAATTATTATATTTGCTTGAAGTTCAACCTATAAAACAGATTAGTTATGAAAAGATTATTATTATTGGTCTTGATTATTACCTGTCTTACTGGATGCAAGACAAGTGAATCCGCACAGAGTATTAGTGCTAATCAACAAGAGGTTTGGCAGACAATTATTGTTAAGCAGTTGAACAGCACAATTACAGGTGATATTATCAAAGTTGAATACAACAATGGAACTATTCTTTTTTATCGAATTCTCGATAATTTTGGTAATATCACTCTTACATGGGATAGGACAAATGACAGAAAGTCATATCATGAAGGTAATAGTAAATATAAGGGAGAAATAGACATACCTTCATTTGTCACTTCCGGAGATCATAATGAATTTAGGTTCAGGGTTAGGGAGATTGATCAGAATACATTCAATGGATGTACTGGAGTCACAAAAATCAATATCCCATACAGCATTTTGAAGATATCTTTTGATGCCTTCAAGGATTGCAATAATCTTGAGCAAATTACTGTAAATAAGTATAATCCGACTTATGTGTCCATTGATGGAGTTTTATTCAGTAAGGATAAAAAGATGCTTATCCAGTATCCTGCAAAGAAGAAATTAACTGAATATGTTTTTCCTGATGAAGTGGCATTTATATGTCCGTCAGCATTCAAGGATAATCATTATTTGTCATCGATAAAAATGGGCAATAATGTTACTGCATTAAGTGATTATTCATTTATGAATTGTGTCAATCTTAAATCGATAAATTTAGGACACAGCGTTAGGATCATTGGAAAGGATTCTTTTAAAAATTGTCCAAAATTAGAGGAGATTTATACTATGAATATATTTCCTCCTCATAATTGTCCTGTAGTATTTGATAGCTCTGTAAAAAATACCTGTACTCTATATATTCCCAATGGACAGAAGAACAATTATATGAGAAGACTCGAATGGTCGGAGTTCAAAAATATAATTGAGCAGTAAAAATCATTATGATTTAAATTATGCAGGGTAGAGTTAATTCTCTACCCTGCATTTTGTTGCTTCTGTTCTCATTTGCATTATCTTTGATCCTATTATCGAAGGTAAACTGCGCCTCGGTAAAGCAAAAAATAAACGAGCTTATTTTTTTCTTTACTCTCCGGCTTTCATTACCTTTGTAGCCACATAATTGAACTATAAACGAATGAAGAAATATCAACTGAATCTTTATGTTGTTGCAAATGAAATGGTAGGTAGCAATGTTTTTTTGCTGACTCTATCATATGATAATCCATTACCTGATATGATAGCAGGACAATTTGCCGAATTATTGGTTGATAATGCTAAAGTCTTGTTACGCAGACCAATATCAATACATTCAATAGATAGAATAAATAATCAAATTCAGTTTTTGATTCAAATAGTAGGTGAAGGTACTAGAACTATGGCTGCTTTAAAGCCATTAGATATCATTAATGTTATTTTCCCACTTGGGAACGGATTTAGCTATCGAGGTTCACATTTTAATTCTCCGTTGTTGATTGGTGGAGGAGTTGGAGTAGCTCCACTTCTATTTTTAGGACAAGAGCTCTCTGATTTGGGAATTAAACCTACATTTCTGTTTGGCGGACGTAGTAAGGACAATATGATTCGTCTCGAGGAGTTTAGTAAATATGGCTCAGTGTACATTATTACTGAAGATGGTTCTGTCGGTGAAAAAGGTTTTGTGACCAATCACAGTTTATTATTGGATAGTTGTAATTTCGATATGATTTTTGCATGTGGACCTACACCAATGCTGAAAGCTGTCGGAAAATGGGCTATCGAACATGAGATTGCGTGTGAGGTATCTCTTGAGCAAAAAATGGCATGCGGAATTGGTGCATGCCTCTGTTGTGTTGAGAGTACCGATAAAGGAAATGTGTGTGTATGTAAGGAAGGTCCTGTTTTCTTAATTGATAAACTATTATGGTTTCGTTAAATACCAAAATTGGTTCACTAGAACTTAAAAATCCTGTGATGACTGCATCCGGTACATTCGGATATGGTGATGAGTATGCCGATTTTATGGATATCTCAAAACTTGGGGCAATAATTGTCAAAGGAACGACATTAAATAATAGAGAAGGAAATCCATATCCTAGAATGGCTGAAACGCCATCTGGTATGCTAAATGCCGTAGGACTTCAGAATAAAGGAGTTGATTATTTTGTTGATAATATATATCCAAAGGTTACAACAATTGGATGTACGATAATTGTAAATGTTTCTGGCTCGAGCATTGATGATTACGTTCAGACTGCACAGATAATTGATACATTGGAAGATATACCCGCCATAGAACTGAATATTTCTTGTCCGAATGTAAAACAGGGCGGAATGGCTTTTGGGGTAAATGCAAAGAGTGCTGATAAAGTAGTTTCTGCTGTTAGAAAGGTATATGATAAGACATTGATAGTCAAATTATCTCCTAATGTTACGGATATTACTGAGATAGCAAAAGCGGTAGAAGCAGCCGGTGCAGATAGTGTATCTCTGATAAATACAATTCTTGGTATGGCCATCGATGCCGAAAAAAGAAAACCCGTTTTATCAACTATTACCGGAGGGCTCAGTGGGCCAGCAGTTAAACCGGTTGCGTTGAGGATGGTATGGCAGACGGCTAGAGCAGTCAAAATTCCGGTAATAGGGCTTGGAGGTATTTCTTGTGCTACAGATGCGATTGAATTTCTATTGGCTGGCGCTTCAGCTATACAGATAGGAACGGCGAATTTTATTGATCCTTCAATATCAGAGAAAATAATATCTGGGATTGCCGATTATTTGGAACGTAATGGATTTGCCTCTGTTCGAGACATAATCGGAGCGTTAGAGTGTTAATGCAATTTGACTATTCCAATAAATCGGGACGAAGAGTTTTTGTCCTTTGCAAAGATTGTTGAAACTCCCAATCGCTGATTTTGGCCTGATCACCAGAAAGTAGTATATCCGGTACTTTCCAACCCTTATATTCGGCAGGACGTGTATAAACAGGAGGAGCAAGAAGATTATCTTGAAAACTATCTGATAAAGCGGATTGTTCATCGCTAAGTACACCCGGAATAAGTCTTACGATGCTGTCTGCCATTACTGCAGATGCAAGTTCTCCACCGGTAAGAACATAATCTCCAATGCTGATTTCTCTAGTGATGAGATGCTCTCTAATGCGATAATCAATACCCTTGTAGTGCCCACATAGAATTATAATGTTATTCAATAAAGAAAGGATGTTTGCAGTCTTTTGATTGAATTTTTCTCCATCAGGAGAGGTGAATATCACCTCATCATAGTTGCGTTCGGCCTTTAAGGTGGAAATTACTCTATCAATAGGCTCAATCTTCATCACTAATCCGGCACATCCGCCAAATGGATAATCATCTGTTTTATGATGTTTATCAGTAGTATAATCACGAATATTATGAATGCAAATTTCGGCAAGTTTGGCTTTTTGAGCCCTCGCCATTATGGAACAATTGAAGAATCCTTCAATCATATCAGGGAAAACCGTAAGAATATCTATTCGCATTTACTACTTTTGTTTTGATGGCGCAAAGGTATAAAAAAAATGTTATTACCTTTGCCGTTCGACTAAGATACTATACAGAGTCTAAAGATCTAAAGTGACTCAGAGATGACAAAAGAGGAAGAGAGAATAAGAGAATTACGTGAACTCTTGCACAAGTATAATAACCTATACTATGTGCAGAATTCTCCTGCCATTTCGGATTTTGAGTTTGATACCTTGATGCGTGAACTTCAGGACTTGGAAACTATTCATCCTGAGTTATTTGACCTTGACTCTCCAACTCAACGTGTTGGTAGCGATATTAGCAAGGGCTTTTCTCAGGCTGAGCATAAATATCCAATGCTCTCATTGGATAATACATATTCTGAAAGTGAAGTGTCTGACTTCTTCAATAGGGTAAGAAACACTTTAAATGAGCCATTTGAGATATGTTGTGAATTGAAATTTGACGGTCTTTCCATTTCTCTTATATATCATGACGGTCATTTGGTTCAAGCCGTAACACGTGGGGATGGAATCAAAGGGGATATTGTAACTTCCAATGTAAAAACTATCAGGAGTATACCTTTGGTTCTTCAAGGTGAAGGTTATCCTACCGATTTTGAGATTAGAGGTGAGATACTAATGCCTTGGTTGTCATTTGAGAAACTTAACGTAGAACGAGAGCTTCAGGAAGAGCCTCTGTTTGCTAATCCTCGTAATGCTGCTTCAGGAACACTTAAGTTGCTCAATCCTGAGGAGGTTTCAAGGAGAAAGCTTGATTGTTATTTATATTTCTTGTTAGGTGACAGTCTTCCAAATGACGGACATTATGAGAATATGCAGTCCGCTTCAAAATGGGGATTTAAGGTTTCTGATGATATGAAGAAATGCCATACTTTACAAGAGGTGTTGGATTTTATATCATATTGGGATAAAGAGAGAAAAAAAATGCCTGTAGCCACTGATGGAATAGTATTGAAGGTAAATTCGTTAAGGCAACAACAGATATTGGGCTACAAAGCTAAATCTCCTCGTTGGGCTATAGCCTATAAGTTTCAGGCTGAAAGAGCTTTGACAAGGCTTAATAGTGTATCTTATCAAGTTGGTAGAACAGGTGCTGTAACGCCGGTTGCCAATCTTGATCCAATCCAATTATCCGGAACTATAGTAAAACGTGCTACTCTTCATAATTCTGATGTAATAAAAGGATTGGATCTGCATATTGGTGATATGGTGTATGTGGAAAAAGGAGGTGAGATTATTCCGAAGATTACCAGTGTTGATTTGGACTCAAGATTTATGTTGCTGGGAGATCCTGTGAATTTTGCCACAGTATGTCCTGAATGTGGAACAAAACTTGTCCGTTACGATGGTGAATCTGCATATTATTGTCCTAATAGCAGTGCATGTCCACCTCAGATGAAAGGTAGAATAGAACATTTTGTAAGCCGAAAGGCCATGAATATAGTAGGACTGGGTCCGGAGACAATAGATTTATTATATAAAGCTAATATTACTCGGGAAATCTCAGACCTTTATTCTCTGAATGTTAATGATATAAGTGGGTTAGAGAGGTTGGGTGAGAAATCAGCTTCCAAGATAATTGAAAGCATTGCGAATTCCAAGCGAATTCCATTTGAACGGGTGCTATTCGCAATGGGAATCAGATTTATTGGTGAAACAGTTGCGAAAATTCTCGCTAAACGATTCAAATCTATCCAAGCTCTTTCCAGTGCAAGATATGAAGATTTAATTCAAGTAGAAGAGATAGGAGACAAAATTGCCGGAAGTCTAATTGAATTTTTTTCAGATGCCAGAAATGCTGAGTTAATAGACAAATTGACTAACATTGGTCTCAATATGTCCCATTCTTCAACATCTGATGGGTTTTCAAATACATTAGGGATTTTGTTAAACAAATCAATAGTCGTAAGCGGCGTTTTTAGCAAACATTCTAGAGATGAATATAAGTCATTGATTGAACTGAATGGAGGTAAAAACTCGAGTAGTATATCTGGTAACACATCCTTTATTTTGGCTGGAGAAAATATGGGGCAAAGTAAACGTGAAAAAGCTGATCAGTTAGGAATTAGGATTATTGGAGAAGATGAGTTCTTAGAGATGATAAAATAGTTTAGAAAGTATGAGTTGGTAAATTTTATGATGATAATAATAAATATAATAATATGATAATCAAGAATCCTTTTTTTGGATTAGGCGTTGCTATTGTTACTCCATTTGAGAATAACGGTAATGTGGATTATAGCTCATTATCTGCTCTCGTTGAGTTTACTTTGGAGAATGATGTCGATTACCTTTGCGTTCTTGGTACCACAGGTGAAACGCCGACATTGACCTTAGCTGAACGTGATTCAATAGTACGTGCTGTTATTAAGCAGGTTGATGGAAGAGTTCCAATTATGGTTGGTTGTAGCAGCAACTGTACAAGTACTGTCGTTGAACAACTTAAGAGTTTTAATTTTGATGGTGTAGATGCAATTCTATCTTCAGTGCCGTATTATAACAAACCTTCACAAGAGGGAATCTATCAGCATTTTAAGGCTATTGCAGAGGCATCACCGAGACCTATCGTTATGTATAACATTCCGGGTAGGACAGGCATCAATATGATATCAGATACCACTTTGCGTTTAGCGAATGATTTCAAAAAAATCATAGGCGTTAAGGAGGCTTCAGGAAATATTGATCAAATAAAAAGTATTTTATTCGGTAAGCCTGATAGTTTTGACGTAATCTCAGGAGATGATAGTCTGGCTCTTGATGTTATTCGATTTGGCGGCATAGGAGTAATCTCTGTTATTGGAAATGCTTTACCAAAAACATTCGGAGATATGGTTCATAATGCTTTAAACAATAGATTTGATGAAGCAGAAAGAATAAATGACTCACTTTCTTCTGCCTATGGAGTCTTGTTTAAGGAGGGCAATCCATGTGGCGTAAAGGATTTGATGTCGTCGAGAGGTATGATTAAGGATATCTTGCGTCTGCCGCTTGTTCCGGTAAGCATTCAGACTCATGAAGAAATTGTTTCCAAATTTGCCAATTTTAAAAAATGAGATTCAAAGAACTGATAACAACGTTATTAATAGTTTATTCTTTCTTTACTGCTTGTGAGAATAAACAATCTTGTATTGAGGAGTCGGTTCTACTTGAACCGGAATATAGATGGGGAATATGCATTGACGACTATGATATCATTGATGGAGTAATTGAGAAGAATCAGATGCTCTCGGAGATTTTGAATGAAAGAGGGATAAACCCTGTTCAAATTAATGATATTGAGAGAAAATCCGAATCAACTTTTAGCGTAAGAAAACTCAGAGTTGGCAAGAATTATCATCTTCTGCTAACTCGTGATTCATTATCTAAAATTGATTATTTCATATATGACATATCACCGGTAGATTATGTCGTATATTCATTTTGTGATAGCGTTCATTCATTCTTGGGCGCAATTCCAACTGATACAATAGTAAAATCCATATCGAGTAGTATTGATTATTCTTTGTGGAATTCGATGATAGATAATAATGCATCTCCTGAACTTGCAGGTTTTTTATCGGACGTATATTCATGGACAATCGATTTCTTTGGAATTCAGCCAAAAGATTCCTTTTTTGTTTGCTATCAAGAGGTATATGCTGATAGTGTAGCTGTTGGATTGGGAAGTATTTTAGCTTCCAATTTTATTACCGGAGGTTCTGATCATTATGCGTTTTACTATAAATATAATAATGATAGAGGTGAGTATTTTGATGAAAAAGGGAATAGTTTGAGAAGAGCTTTTCTCAAAGCGCCGCTTGAGTACAGAAGAATTAGTTCTACTTTCTCAAATGCTCGTGTTCACCCGGTTACAAAGATTGTAAGAGCTCATCATGGAGTTGATTATGCTGCTCCATCCGGAACTCCTGTGTACTCGGTGGGAGATGGGGTAGTTGTCGCTAGAGCATGGGATAGTAAAGGTGGCGGTAATTATATTAAAATCAAACACAATGGTACGTATACGACTGAGTATATGCATCTGAGAGGGTTTGCAAAAGGCATTTCCATAGGTAAAAGTGTTTCTCAGGGAGAATTAATTGGTTATGTCGGTTCTACGGGTATTTCGACAGGTCCGCACTTGGATTATAGAGTATTTAAAGATGGAATGGCAATTAATCCTTTGAGAATGGATCTTCCTGCTGTAGATCCTATTGTTGAATCGGATATGCCTGCATATTTAACTTCGGTCAAAGATTACATGAAGATTGTAGGTATTGAAGTCCCGGATGATAGTCTGGTTGAAAAGTAAGTTATGGTAATAGAAATATAATAGAAATAGGGTTAGAAGATATCTAACCCTATTTACTTTGTGATTCCGGTGGGATTCAAACCCGCAACCTTCTGATCCGTAGTCAGATGCTCTATTCAGTTGAGCTACGGAACCCTCAAAAGCGGTGCAAAGATAGAGCTTTTTTTTGACTTGTCAAGCGTGTAGGGGCTTTTTTTTCTAAGAATTACTCAATAAATTTCTCGTTTAACATAAGAAGTCCAATGGTAATTCCAAAAGTAGTTGTGGTCCAATTTGAATTGGAGAAATTTACAAATGCATTGGCACTGACTTTACCATATTGAGCTACCAAGGATATCTCGCCCAAAAATGAAGCTTTTTGGAAATAGTCCCCAAGATAAGGTTTCCCATTGTCATTGTTAAT
This sequence comes from uncultured Bacteroidaceae bacterium, assembly GCA_964646955.1. Classification (GTDB taxonomy): domain Bacteria; phylum Bacteroidota; class Bacteroidia; order Bacteroidales; family Bacteroidaceae; genus Colenecus. Next base: position 12,754 of record CAZYFO010000011.1, read on the forward strand.
CGACCTTAAAGGCATGTAACAGTAAAACTCACTGCGTAGATGCATATAACTGTTAAGTAGTAATATTGGTTTAATCCCAGCTGCAACGTATTCATTCGAACGAAAAGATGGATCAAAAATGAACTGACTATTAACAGTTGGCTCAAATTTGTCTGCTTGCATCATTGTCGCATAATAATTTGAGGCAAAATTTCGCGTTGAATAAAACGCTCTATAATATTGACCCAAGATTATTTTACTCGAGATTTTATTATAAAACTCCATAGTGCCGGATGTTTGCAACCATGACTGATCCTCTGCTTTTTCAGTAATGTTTGTTTCTCCTGAAAGGAAAGACTCATTTTCAGTATAAATCTGTGCAATTAGAGTTTCAGACCTACCTGCTGTAGGATATTGAGATTTGTTTAATGTAGTACCACCGATCTTTATTGAACCGCCGAATATTTTATGTTTACTGATATCAAGTCTGAACTTGGATATATCAATATTGTTAGATTGCACGTATGAATCTTTATGGAAAGCCGCACCAATAGAAAATTCTGCCTTGGAATTGCTTCTAAAAGGTAATGCCATTTTAAATTTTGTAAAATATTCCACCTCTTTGTTTATAGCAGGATTACCATTATCCTCAAACACATAGTTTGATTTATAGTAATTCATGTTGTTATAAGCTACTTGACACGACATCGCCATAGGAACTTTTCCTGCAAAGTCTAATCTGGTTAATAGTTGAGCATTGTTATATGCTCGGCCCATCTGACCTTCCAATAAATATTCAACTGATATTTCGTTCATCCTTTTGTATGATACAGCTCCATATATCTGGCTGGATGTACTAGAGGACAATCCACCTCCAAAGTGTATCATCGGATTCTCATCTATGTCAACATCTAACAATATTGTATACGTAGAATCAATTGGATTAAACTGAGTTTTTGGTATTACTTCATTAATTATATCATCAGAAAGCAATTTAAAATAACCCATTTTGAATTGTTCAAATCCAAAGAGGTTGCCATTCTCTGGTTTTAATTCGCTTTTTATGAAGTCTGCCTGAACACTAGAGACTCCATTTACTTTGATATCTTTAAAGATGAATTCTGGCATTTTTGACTTAAATTTTGCACGTTCTGCCTTTAAAGTAATTGAATTTCTTCTAGCGGAGATTCTGCTTTTTATGGAATCCATCATGGAGATTGTAGTGTTATAACCCAAGGCTTTAACTTCATTGAGCTTATGAAAATCCAATAGCCCAACAGTACTCAGATCAAATAACATTTTTATTCCCAGACTATCCGGAAGATCATAATCACTTTTTTGAACAATCATACTTCTAATTTGTTCGATGATATCGTATTCGTCAGGAATTGGTTCCTTGCCAACAACAATACTTCCGATTATTATGTCAGGATGAAACTCTTCAATCATAACATCATAAGGGAAGTTATTATAGATACCTCCATCATAGGCGATAATTGAATCAATTTTTATAGGTTTAAAAACAAAAGGAAAAGACATAGAAACTCTCACAGCTTCTCCCAGATCACCGTCTCTCAATATTATCTCGTTTTTATTGTAAACATCTGAAGCGACAGATCTGAACGGTACTAAAAGACTATCATAATTGTTGTTGCATGCAGCGGTTGCTGCTGCGTAAACATCAACGAAAGCCAAATTCATTTGAGACGGATTTACAACACTTATTGAGGTAGGGCGTATAATTGTCAATGAATCACGAACTGATATCTCTGCATCGAACATTGTTGGCTTGGGAGGATTCTGCTTAAAGTAGAATTGATAAGTCATGTCCTTATCGCCAGTGTACCATTTTCTAAATTCTTCAGAACCAATCAACTTCTCCATCTCATCAGGAGAGTAGCCCATAGCATATAATGAACCTATGACAGCTCCAATAGATGTTCCAGTAATATAATCAATAGGTATCTCATTTTCTTCTAATGCACGAATCACTCCAATATGTGCCATCCCTTTGGCTCCACCTCCGCTAAGTACCAAGCCCACGCTTTGTCCAAAAGAGGAAAGAGTAAACATAATTACTAAAATAATAATAGACAATTTCTTCATAATATCACCAAATATTTTCAATTCTCAAATTTAGTATAAAAAAAAGGCACCATTGGGTTATCTGGTGCCTTTTTTTTAACATTTTTGTGATTAAATCAATTCAATACTCCGTTTTATGAATTTATTGAGTGCTTCTCCTTTCAACATCCCATTTTGAAGTAGTGCCAGATCAATCAATTCTTGAACTACTTTATCTTGTGAAGCATAATCTGAATAGATACGTTTAATTTCGGATTCGATATCTGAAATCTTCTTTTCGACATCATTCAGTTCATTCTTTTCTGATTCAGATACCTCCTCAGCTTTCTTACCTTCTTTTGCTTTTCTAAGTTCTGAAGCTCTATTTTTGGATGCCTCAAGGACTTCAGAATATGGTTTGGCTTTTTCAGAGCATGCTGAAGTTGCGTCAACTAGAATATTCTGGATAAGCTTATTATCGCTATTAAGAATAACATTAAACATATCGGGCATTTCTCCATAAAAGCTCATTCCTGATTGGATTGATGACATCTCTTTCATTCTACGCATATATTCGCTACGCGTTACAATGACCGGTTGAGATGCTTCTCCCATAGAAGTAATATTGATATTGAAGTTAATCTTATCCATCTTAGGCATCTGACTCTCAAAAACATTTGAAAGGATATCTTGTGCCGGCTTTGACATAGGATCATCTTTTTTGTCATCTTTAACAATCAAATTATCCACGGCATCGCTATCAACACGCAGGAAACGACTGTTATTACTAAACTTCTGTTCCAACATACCGATGACAGCCACATCCAAATTGTTGTCCATCAAAAGAACGTTATATCCTCTGTTTTTTGCAGCCTCGATAAATCCGTATTGCTCTTCTATGTTATTGGCATATAGGTAAATAAGGTTTTTGTCCTTATCTGTCTGATTTGCTTCTATCAGTTTCTTATATTCTTCGAAAGTATAGTAATTTGATTCTGTATCCTTGAATAGGGCAATCTTTTCCACCTTATTATAGAATTCCTCTTCAGTCAACATCCCATAGTTGATAAACAACTTAACATCATCCCACTTCTGTTCAAATTCCTTACGGTCGTTCTTGAATATTGAGGCTAATCTGTCAGCAACCTTTTTGGTTATATAACCGGAGATCTTCTTGACATTGGAATCACTCTGCAGATATGAACGTGATACATTTAAAGGAATATCTGGTGAATCAATTACACCATGAAGTATAGTTAGAAAGTCGGGGACGATTCCTTCCACAGAATCCGTTACATATACCTGATTGCAATATAGTTGAATCTTGTTCTTTTGTAAGTCAATATTGCTTTTAATCTTTGGGAAGTATAGTATGCCGGTAAAATGGAAAGGATAATCAACATTCAGATGTATCCAAAATAGCGGCTCGTCCGACATAGGGTAGAGCTCACTATAGAATTCTTTGTAATCTTCATCTTTAATTTCTGATGGAGTTTTGGTCCATAGCGGTTCAGTACAATTGATGATGTTATCTTCATCCGTATCGAAATTTTTTCCATCTTTCCATTCCTTCTTTTTCCCACAAGCTATTGGAACGGGTAGGAAACGACAATATTTCTTGAGTAATCCTTGAATTTTATTTTCCTGAAGGAATTCCTTGCAATCATCATCAATATAAAGAATGATTTCAGTCCCTCTGTCTTCCTTTTCAACTTCGGTTATTGAGTATTCAGGAGAACCGTCGCAACTCCATTTTACAGCTTTAGATCCTTCTTTGTATGATTTGGTAATAATTTCAACCTTGTTTGAAACCATAAAAGCAGAGTAGAATCCTAAACCGAAGTGACCAATGACCTGATTTGCATCGTCTTTGTATTTTTCCAAGAAATCGTTTGCTCCGGAAAATGCTATCTGATTGATATACTTTTCAATCTCCTCTGAAGTCATACCTATACCACTATCGACAACTGTAATTGTCTTATCAGATACCTTGACTTGGACTGTCAAATCGCCAAGTTCTCCGTTAAATTCTCCTTTTGAGGATAATGTTTTTAGCTTTTGTGTAGCATCAACTGCATTTGAAACTATCTCACGTATAAAAATTTCGTGATCACTGTAAAGAAACTTTTTTATTACCGGAAATATATTCTCGGTAGTAACTCCAATTTTCCCTTTTCCCATATTATTGAATATTGAATATTATTATTGTTTTTGCGATAGACATAATACAACAAAAATGCCAGACGAAGATACGTCTGACATTTTGACAAGTATTGCACTGCGACTGACTATATGTCAAGAACCTATTTCAAGAACCTATCTCAGGACGTTTAATCAATTCAACCGATATTTCATCTGATCCACCTTGAATACTCATTATTAATTTATCTCCGGGTTGACATTTATCTTCAATTATAATCTCAGATATTTTATCTTCTACGTATGTCTGAATAGCCCTTTTAAGAGGTCTGGCTCCATATTCCGAACTAAATCCTTTTTCAGACAGAAATGAACAAACTTCTTCTGAATATTCAAATTCATATCCAAGCTCTTCAATTCTATTTTTCAGTTCATTTAATTCTATCGTAACAATCTTTCCAATAGATTCTTTGTCGAGCTGATGAAACATAATGATCTCATCAATTCTGTTAATGAACTCTGGAGCAAAAGACTTGTTTAGGGCTTTTCTAATCAGTTCTTGAGCCAAGTCAGCTCTACCTGATTCGCCGGCCTCAAAACCTATGCCTCTACCAAAATCCTTAACTTGGCGCGAACCAATATTAGAGGTCATTATAATAATGGTGTTTTTGAAATCTACAGTACGACCATCACTGTCGGTAAGACGTCCTTCATCCATAACTTGTAAAAGAATATTGAAAACATCTTGATGAGCTTTCTCTATTTCATCGAGCAAGATTATTGAGTAGGGTTTTCTACGAACTTTTTCTGTCAATTGACCGCCTTCATCATATCCTACATATCCCGGAGGTGCTCCGACAAGGCGTGATACAGTAAATTTCTCCATGTATTCACTCATGTCAATTCTAATTATAGAATCACTACTGCCAAACATTTGTTCCCCCAATTCTTTAGCCAACATGGTTTTACCGACGCCAGTAGGGCCTAAGAATAAGAAAGTGCCAATTGGCTTGTTTGGATTTTTCAATCCGACTCTTCCGCGCCTGATAGCACGAGTTATTAGATCAATGGCAGAATCTTGAGATATAATTTTTGATTTTAGTTTGGATGACAATCCTTTGAGACGAATACCTTCTTCATGAGCAAGCTTCTGAACTGGTATGCCACTAATCATTGAAACAACGTTGGCAATTCTTTCAGCATTAACAATTTCACGTTGTTGATTCTGTGATAATTCCCATTCTTTTTTCTTTTTTTCCAATTGTACTTCAAGCTCTTTCTCTTTATCTCTAAAAGTCGCTGCAAGTTCAAAGTCCTGTTTGGAAACAGCTTCATTTTTTTGTGATTTTATCTCGTCAATCAAGTTTTCCTGATCTTCAATGTTTTTGGGAACCACATAATTGAAAAGATGTGTTCTGGCGCCGGCTTCATCCATAACATCTATTGCCTTATCAGGAAAACTCCTATCAGAGATATATCTGTCAGACAGCCTTACACAATACTCAATTGCCTCTTCCGTATATGTAACATTATGATGCTCTTCATACATCCCTTTGATATTGGTCAGTATTTGAAGAGTCTCGTTATACGATGTGGGTTCAACGATTATTTTTTGAAAACGTCTTTCAAGAGCGCCGTCTTTTTCAATTGTTTTGCGGTATTCGTCAATGGTTGTTGCTCCAATACACTGAATTTCGCCGCGTGATAGGGCAGGCTTCAACATATTTGCAGCATCTATTGAACCGGGTGCAGAACCGGCTCCAACAATGGTATGAACCTCGTCAATAAAAAGAATTATGTTAGGATTTTTCTTAAGCTCAACTATTATTGAACGTAATCTCTCTTCAAATTGTCCACGATATTTCGTTCCAGCCACAACAGCAGCCATGTCTAATGAAAGTATTCGCTTTCCGAACAACATTCTTGAAACCTTACGTTGAACTATTCTTAGTGCAAGTCCTTCAACGATAGCAGATTTTCCTACACCAGGTTCACCGATAAGGATAGGATTGTTCTTCTTACGACGACTTAATATCTGAGCGAGTCTTTCTATCTCTTTCTCTCTTCCAATAACAGGATCTAATTTCCCGTCTTCAGCTGTTTTAGTCAAATCTACACTGAAATTATCAATGACAGGAGTATTACTGCCAGGATGAGAACTGTTTTCAGATTTGACTGATTTTTGTCCTGATTGCTGATTAGAAGCCATATCATTTTCATTGTCTTCATATTCAGTATAACCCATACCCATTGTAATGTCAGGTTTATAGGTTAATGTTTTAATTATCATCTGATAATTGACATTGTGACCGGCTAAAATATCTGATGCCTTATTCCCGTTTTCCCTTACAATAGCAAGAAGCAGGTGCTCAGCGCTAACTTCATCCTTTTTTTGAAGTCTCGCTTCCAACATTCCTATTCTCAATATTTTGGAAGATAAGTTTGACATGGAAATTTGATTAATGTCAGCCTCTTCCTTAATGATTATTTCATTGTCAAGATATTGGATATTTTCTAGTTGCTTTTTCAATTCGACAAAATCCACATCTAGATTACTCAGTAAATCATAGGCTTTATTCTTGCCATCTCTGATTATACCTAACAAAAAATGTTCGGGCATTATTAAAGATTTTCCAAGTCTTTCGGCTTCTTCTTTACTAAGTACCAAAATCTCTGATACTTTATCTGATAGTCGTTTATCCATTTACTAATATATAATGATACAAAAGTACAAAAAACAATCCGCATCTTTTCAATTTAGGATTTAGTAAGTATATAAACAAAAGTCGTGCCAATAATATATCATTATTTTTTTATGCTACAAATGATGAAAAAAGTATTATTTTTCGATAAAGAAAATGGCTGGAAATATTGTCCGTATTGTTAATTTGGAGTATCTTTGGATACTTTTTGTGAGTAGAAAAAAAATGATTGAAACAACAAAAAATATAACGAATTGGAACAGGACAGAATTATAAAAGTGAACATCGAAGAGGAGATGAAATCCTCCTATATCGATTACTCCATGTCTGTGATTGTATCAAGAGCTTTACCTGATGCAAGAGATGGTTTAAAACCGGTACATAGAAGGATTCTTTATAGTATGATGAGAGACGGTAACACCTCTGACAAAGGATATCGTAAGTCGGCACGTACGGTAGGTGATGTATTAGGTCACTTTCATCCTCACGGTGATTCTTCAGTATATGGTGCATTGGTTCGTTTGGCTCAGGATTGGGTTATGCGTTATCCTTTGGTTGATGGACAGGGGAACTTCGGTTCAGTAGATGGTGATAGTCCTGCTGCTATGCGTTATACAGAGGTGAGACTACGAAAGATCGGTGAAGAGATGATGCCGGATATCTACAAAAACACTGTGGATTTTGTGCCGAATTATGATAATAAGGAGGAAGAGCCAACAATTCTTCCTACCTGTCTGCCGAATCTATTGATAAACGGTTCTTCGGGTATTGCTGTAGGTATGGCCACAAACATGCCTCCTCATAATCTCACCGAAGTATTGTCAGGTTGTATTTCTATGGTTGATAATCCGGATATTACTGTGGATGAACTAATGCAGTTCATCAAGGCTCCGGATTTTCCGACCGGAGGCTACATATATGGAATTAGCGGAGTACGTGAGGCTTTTCAAACGGGTAGGGGACGTGTTATTATACGTGCCAAGGCTGAGATAGAAACTGCTGGTGCACATGAAAAGATTGTTGTGACTGAAATCCCTTACAACGTAAACAAGGCCGAGCTTATCAAGTACATTGCAGATTTGGTTACTGATAAAAGAATCGAAGGTATCAGCAACGTTAATGATGAGTCAGACCGTGAGGGCATGCGAATTGTTGTTGACGTAAAAAAGGATGCAAATGCAAATGTGGTTTTGAATAAACTGTTCAAAATGACTCAGTTGCAGGCTTCTTTTGGTGTAAACAATATTGCGTTGATTAATGGTCGTCCAAAATGTCTAAATCTTAGAGATCTTATTAAATGTTTTGTTGATCATAGACATGAAGTAGTAATAAGACGTACTCAATTTGAACTTGACGAAGCTAAAAAGAGGGCACATATACTTGAGGGCTTGATTATTGCATCCGATAATATAGATGAGGTCATCCATATTATTAAAACTGCGAAATCTCCAAACGATGCTATTCAGGGTCTTATTGAGAGATTTGGTCTGGATGAACTTCAGGCAAAGGCAATCGTTGATATGAGATTGCGTCAGTTGACAGGCTTGATACAAGATCAGTTGCATAACGAATATAATGAGTTGATGGCTCGAATAGATGAACTTCAAGGAATCTTGGATGATCCCGAGAAATGTAAAGAAGTCATTAAGGGCGAGATGCGTGCAATTCAGGAAAAATATGGTGATGAAAGAAAGAGTGAAATTGTATTGAGTTCTGAGGAATTTAATCCTGAAGACTTCTATGCAGATGAACCGATGATTATCACAATATCTCATCTTGGATATATCAAACGTACCGCATTGACTGAATATAGACTACAAAGCAGAGGAGGAGTAGGGTCCAAAGGCAGTGATAAACGCGACGAAGATTTTATCGAGCATATCTTTACTGCAACTACTCATAACTACCTATTATTGTTCACTCAGAAAGGACGTTGTTATTGGTTGAAAGTATATGATATTCCTGAAGGAAACAAGACTTCAAAAGGCCGTGCCGTTCAAAATATCCTTAATATAGAATCGGATGATGCAATTACTGCATATATCAGCATATTGGATTTGAGTGATGAAGAGTTTAATAAGAGTCATTATCTTGTATTCTGTACAAAAGAAGGTGTAATCAAAAAGACAATGCTGGAAAGTTACTCACGTCCTCGTCAAAACGGAATCATCGCCATCAATATCAACGATGGAGACAAGGTGGTAGATGTACTTTTGACAGATGGCACTAAGGAGTTGTTAATTGCCAATAGAAACGGTCGTGCAATTAGATTCAATGAGAGTACCGTACGTTCAATGGGTAGAACATCTACAGGCGTCAGGGGTATTACTCTAGATGATGACGGTGAGGATTATGTAATTGGTATGATTGCCGTAGATGAACAATGTGAGGAGACCATTATGATTGTATCTGAACTCGGATACGGAAAACGTTCTGATATTGAGGACTATCGAAAGACAAATCGTGGAGGAAAGGGTGTAAAAACTCTCAATATTACAGATAAGACCGGAAAACTTATATCTATTCAGTCTGTACTCGATAATAATGATCTTATGATTATTAATAAATCAGGTATTGCTATCAGATTGGATGTCTCGAGCGTTAGAGTTATGGGTAGAGCTACACAAGGAGTGAGATTGATTAATCTTGAAAAGAGGAATGATAATATTGCTTCTATCTGTAAGGTTGATAGTGAGGACATTGATCCTTCTATTGAAGATATTGATGTAGTCGAAGAAGTTAATATTGAAAACGATGGCAATGATGCAATTGATAATGTCCAAAAGGCTGATTCCAATAATCAAGAGCAATGATAAATATTAGTGTAATGTATTGATTTATAAATGATTAATAACAATAAACATTGAATTATATGAAAAAGATTTTATTTATGTTAGTCGCTGTATTAGGAATGACTACCATGTCAACTTTTTCCTATGCACAGAGCACTCCTAAGGAGTTAAAGAAAGCCACAAGCTTAGCCCGTAGAGTAGTTAAAGATGCCAAAGAGGAGCTTGCTAAATTAAACGAAGGTGGAAAGATTGAGAATGCTAAAAGAATGGTGGATCAAGCTACCGCTAATGAACTTACAAAAGATTGGTCTGAGACTTGGAGTGTTGCTGGTGATGTATATCAGCAACTATATTTGAATGAGAATCGTAAGTCTTATACAAAGTCACCTTATGATACTATCGCAATGTATGACTACCTTATTAAGATGTACGATTATTATATCAAATGTGACTCTTTGGAGCAGATTCCTAACGAAAAGGGTAAAATTTCTACCGCATGTCGTGATAGGAACGCATATACACTTCATTCAAATCGTAATAATTTGATCAATGGTGGAATATTTTATTTCAACTCAAAAAAGGATTACAAAAAAGCATATCAATTGTTTGATAAATATTATCAAATAGCAGAGGTACCTATGTTAAAGTCTTATACAGAACAAGACGCAAATTATAAAGAATATGCCACGCAATTTGCATATTTTCCGACATTGGCGGCTTTTCAATTGGGAGATTATCAGAAGGTATTGAAATATGCTGATATGGGCATAAATGATCCTGATTATGGTGAGTCATGTTTAAGATTTAAATGTCAGGCTTATGAAAGCCTTAAAGATACAGCCAACTGGGTAAAAGCTCTTCAGGAAGGAATTGTGAAGTTTCCGACTCAGGATTATTATTATATGCAGTTAATAATGTATTATGATGCTACAGGAAAAATTGATGAAATGGAGGCATTTGTAGAGGATATGGTGAACAAAGATCCTAATAAGGCTTATAATTATTATGTTATCGGTTATTTAAGACAGAATCAGAAAAAGTATTCAGAAGCAGCTTCTCAATATGAGATTGCCATTCAGAAAGATCCTGAATTAACTGAGGCATATATCAATCTTGGATTATGCTATATAAATGAAGCTAACGAATATATTGATTCAAAGCCTAATGTAAACTATAGGTCAGCAGAAGGCCAGAAGGTATTAGAGACTGAGAAAGGTTATTATAGGAAAGCTATGCCGTTGTTCGAAAAAGTAAGGCAAACAATGCCGGATGAAATAGATAAATGGGGAATTCAATTATATTCTATTTATTACAAACTTAATATGACTAAAGAACTTACTGATATTGAGAAAGTTCTTAAATCTGCAGGATTGTTATAAATTTCTTAAGGAATTAAGAATGAATCGGGAAAACCCATGTTTTCCCGATTTTTTTTATTTCGTGGAAATAGAGAATTACCCTACATTTCTTATTAAACATAATAGTTATTATGTGAAAAAGCTTGGAAATATTAAAATAATAGGCTTTTCAATTACTATGAGTTGAAAAGCCTATAGATTATATCATAGAAAAATACTGCCGTTCTTTATGCCTTCTTGTTCTCGGCAATAATCTCTAATGCTCTGTCTAAAACTGTTGTGTCATCAATTACTACAGCGCCACCGTTTGGTCCTGGTTCAATATGGAATCCAACAGAGGAACCGCTTTTGTAGTCATTACCTCCAAAAAAGTTTCTAACCGTTTCAACATCAATCTTTAATTCATCAGCAATTCTGTGCATGCTGCCTTCAGGTAGTGATGCCTTAATCTGACGTAGCTCATTAAAAGTAATTAGTCTGCTCATAATAACTTGATTAAGTTGTAATTTATTAGTAATCTATTAGTAAATATCTTATTATCAATTAGTTAGGTATTACACCTTGTACTAAACACACATAAAGTACTATGAATAAATATGTTGCATACAAGAAAAGGCGAAATAATGATATATCCTTCAGAAGATATCCTGAAGATGTATACAACTCAGTTGAGAATCTTGGTTTGAGATCATTTCTAACGATAAACCTGTATATCCAATAAAAAACAGTACCAAAAAATATGCCAAAAATTATTCCGGTTAATATGTCACCTACAAAGTGAACACCTAGATAAACTCTTGTATATGAATTTATAAGTGCCCAGATTGTCACTATTAATCCAAACTTGGAATCTCTTATGAGCCACATAAGAAATACTACTATTCCAAATGAATTTGCAGCATGGCTTGAGAAAAAGCCGAATTGACCACCTCTATATCCATTTACGGTATCAATCATATTAAGCATTTCTGGATCCTGGGACGGTCTGAATCTTTCAAATAGCGGTTTAAATATTGAAGAAGACAACTGATCACAACATGTAACTGTAATTGCCAATAGAACAAATATCAACATCACGCGTTTTGTAGTATTATTTCTGAATACAATAAATAATGTTACTAAAGCAACTGCAATCCAAGTACTCATTGAGGTAAACATACTGATAATTCCATCTAAGAACAGAGAACCACTGCCGTTTAACGCCAGTGTGACTAATCTGTCTGTCTCAATAAGACTTTGTCCTTCAATCATTTACAAAACCATATTTATATTATTTCCATATCTTTTACCTGTATCCAACCCGTATTACCATCTTCAAGTTCAATTTCAACCCACTCTTTCATAGAATTGTCTAAGATCTTAACTTTACGACCTTCATGAATAATAAACAACTCTGTACCACTGTCACTAGGAGTGCTTTTTACAGTCACACTTGGAGACATTATTATCGACGTATCACGATGCTTCAAACTATTCATCTGTGTAGAAGCGAAGATATACGATAATATGGAAAAAACAAAGAAAACAGAAAGAAAATAAAAGGAAATTTTTTTGATTGTACTTCGTTTAGTGAAAAAGTAAACTTCAAGACTCAATAACGATACAATAAAGAAAATTATTATCATCACAGACCATTGATTAGTATTAAGAACTGAGATTAGTTTATTTACCCATACAATAATAAACAGTTGATTAATAGGCACTACCCTATCCACCGTTTTAGTTCGAGCTAATTCCAAATTAAACTTTATATTTGAATCTGACGGATCAAGTAGGTATGCACGCTCATAATTAAGAATAGCTTTAGCAATCTCGTCTATTTTATAGTAAGCATTTCCCAGATTCATGTATAATCCGGCAGAGAATCCCTTATCTTTCAAAATCTCTTCATACATTCTAATTGCTGTCAAATAATCAGCCTTTATGTATGCACTGTCAGCATCTGCAACTGTCAGTTCGCGTTCTTTAGATATGGAATCACGAACAATATCTATACCTTTTTCTGAATCCGTTATATTAATACTATCAGAAGTTGTATTTTGAGCAGCAAGATTAAGATTTGCACAGATAGAAAATGCTGATACAAGAGCAAATATTATATTTTTCATATTCCCAATCATTTAATAGAATTTTCCATTTTACTTATTACATCTTCCGCCTCTTCATATATATGATCCATGCGCCCTTTATCATCACCGGGTGCGTATCTTGCAAACTCACAATCATCCAATAATCTGGTAAAAACTAATATAAGGTCATCAGGAACTGATCTGTTTTTTAATGCTTCCTGAATATTGTCTTTTGACAATTGGGCGACAGGGATGGCCAATTTGTCACTGACATATCCCCAAAGAGCACGTAGGGTCTCATCAAAAAACTCTTCTTTTTTCTCATCATTCATTAACTTTTTGGCCTTTTTTAGCCTTTTTGTTGCTACGGAACTGGCTTTCTTAACCTTAGTCTTTACTACATTCTTATTTTCAGAAATCTGTTTTTTTGTCAGAATAATTATCAGGACAATAATAATAAAAGGAATGAGTAAACACATATAAAAGGTTACAGAACCAAAAAATAGATCTTTCGTAGATATCAGTTTATTTTCAGTAGTACTGAACTTCACATCCTCACCAACATATTTCAGGTCTTCTTTATTTGTATATCCTCCTGATGATGTAACATCACTACCCTCTCCTTTCGCCACTTTTACTGTATACTCTGTAGTCTCAATTGTTTTAAAAGAACCGCTTTTCGCGTCGAAGTACTGGAATGCTACGGCGGGAATGGTGTATTCGCCTGAATGGCGTGGAATAGCGAGATATTCAAAGACTTTATTACCAGTCTGCTTACCGTTTTTGATGGTATATTTATTATCAATTTTAGTATCGTACACGTCAAAATCCGAAGGGAATTGAATTTCGGGTGTCTTTATTAATTTAAGATTCCCAGTACCGGATAAAATGACTTTTATCGTTACTGCCTCGTTCGTTTTCAATTCATTAGTGCTAATACTCGAACTTATTGAGAAATCTCCTACTCCTCCATAGTAATCTTTAGTTTTTCCGGAAGGCAGAGGTTTGACATTAATATTGATTTTTGAGGTTGTCAATACTTTCTTCATGTCCACATAACGACCTGCATTGAAGAACATGTCAAACATATCGTTACTCTGAACCGGTTGAGATATTATACCTTCAAATGATGTTGCAGGAATCTCTAATTGGCCTGATTGTTGAGGGAAAAGGACATATTGCATCCATAACAGCGTTTGATAATTACGCCCATTATAATGTTCCAGCTTGAATTCTTTTTGTGCAGGTAAATCAACCTCTTGAGTATGGAAATTCTTCAAATCCGGCATCTTCTGCCCCAAATTTGTCAAGTTTAGAGATGGACTTACATAGACTTTAAAAGATAGAAGCAATGCCTCTTGTTCATATACTGTTGTTTTGTCAACAGTTGCTAACATAAAGAGATCTTCATTTGAAATTGAAGCGTTCTGAGAATTACTATTTCCGGACTGACTACCAGATTGAGAACCGGATGATGTATTTGGGGCTTTTTTGTCCGGTGGTAGTACTTTAATAGTCAGTGAATTTGAGGACAATTGCTTTTTGTCTACAGTTATTGTTGCTGCCGGTATAGTAAAGGTTCCTTCTTCTTCACCAATAAGTACATATGAATATGTAATAGATGATTCTGAAATCAGTTTACCGTTTATGAGAGCACTACTTGTTGAGGAAGATTGATTCGGGCCTGACAATACCGAGAAGTCGTTCATTGCAGGTGCACGAAAATCTTTGACTTTGCTGGAATTATTTATCTTAAATGAAATGCGAAACTTCTCTCCTCTTACAACTGCATTCGGAGAGGAAGCCACAAATGATATATCTTGCGCCAGAACAGATGTTCCGGTCATAAGTAGTAGGGTTATTATTAATAAACTTCTTATTTTCATATCGTATTTATATAGTATCACCAATCTTTATCCAATTTCGAATTAGGTTGTACCTGCATCATTTTCTTTACACGTTCCTGTACATCCTTTTCATCTTGCATTGCAGCCTCAATAATCTGTTCGGCATTTTCATTAGACATCTCATCTTGATCTTGCTGCTCCTGTTGTTGTTGCTCTTGATCTTTTTGCTGCTCCTTTTGTTCTTGCTTTTGTTGTTCTTGTTTCTGCTGATCCTGATCTTGGTTTTTTTGCTGTTGCTGTTTTAATTGATGCATTGCAAGAATCATATTATATCTAGTCTCATTATCAGCCGGGTTGTTTCTTAGTGCCTGCTGATATGCGTTAATGGCATTCTGATAATCCTTTGAGCCTTGATACAGAACGCCAAGATTATGATAGGCCATTGACGTACGTTCTTTGCTCTTTTGAATATCTCCCTCTTTCGCATTTTTATCGTTGAGAAGCTTTCTGGTTTCTAGTTCCTGTAAAGTAATTGCCTTTTTATATTGCTCTGCAGCCTCTTTAGCTTTCTGTTGATAGATGTAAGTATTACCAAGATTGTAATTGGCCTCAATTGAGCCGGATTCTTTATCAATGGCTTTCAAATAGTTTTCTTCAGCCTTGATATACAGACTGTCTTTATACAGTTTGTTGCCTTTCCTAACATACTCACGATCAGTTCTTTGAGCACAAAGACTTAAGCTACAGAAGGAAAGAATCAGAAATGTATTAAAAAATCTATTCATAATCATGTTAATCTACTTTGAACAACTTGAAAATCTTAAGTTTCGGATTCTTGCTTTCACTGATGAAAATTTCTGCTAATATCAGAACCAATGCTATCCACGCAAATATCTGAAACTGTTCATTGTATTCTGTAAAGATTGTTGTTTCAACATCATTTTTTGCCAATTTGTCTAATTCCTTTTGCAACTCTTTTTCAGCAACATTTGAATTATCGACATAAAAATATTTTCCATTCCCTGCTGTAGCTATATCCAGACACATTTGTTCGTCCAGATGAGTAATTACTACATTTCCATCCTTGTCCTTTCTAAACTCACCGTCAACATCGCTAGGAATGGGTGAGCCGGATTTAGAGCCAACTCCAAGCACATATACCGGATGACCGCTCTCAGCTGCAATTTCCGCTGCTTCAACTGCACCTCCCTCATGGTTTTCTCCATCAGTAATGATAATAATTGCCTTACCTACTCCCTCTTTGGGAGTAAAGCTCTTGACTGCCAATTCAATGGCATCTTTAATATTAGTACCTTGACTAGCTATAAGTGACGGAGTAATTGTGTTTAGAAACACTTTTGCAGAGATGAAATCACTCGTTATTGGTAGTTGTACGAAAGCATCACCAGCAAAAACAATAAGTCCTACTTTATCGTTTTCGAATTTATCTACTAGGTTTGAGATAATTCTCTTTGATTTTTCCAGTCTATTTGGAGCAACATCATCAGCCAACATAGAATTGGATATATCCAAAGCAATAATTGTCTCAATTCCTGTACGAGTTACTGTCTCTTGTTTTGAACCGAACTGAGGGCGTGCTAAAAGAAAGCAACAAAGAGTATAAGCAGTCAAAAGCAGCCAAAATTTTATATTGGGTCTTGATGTCGATTCATCCGGCATAAGTTGTTTCAAAAGAGCCGGATCTCCGTATTTCTTTAATCTTCTCTTTCTTCCGATATTAGTAATAATATGCAATGCAATCAGTAGAGGAATTACTGACAGCAGGTATAATAATTCTGGGTTTGCAAATTTAAACATAAGTACCTTCTTTAAGGAATCGTTTTTAAAACTGTCTGTTTCAGAACAATAACGCTTGTAACCATAATCAGAAGTAACCAAGCAAATGGTTGATAGGCTTCTTGATTCTTACTAAACTCCTTCACCTTTAACTTTGTACGTTCCAGTTTATCAATCTCTTCATAGACCTCTTTAAGCTTGCTATTGCTAGTGGCTCTGTAATACTGGCCATTGGCAGTGGATGCAATCTGACGGAGTACATTCTCATCAATCTCTACCGGTACATTAACATACTGAGTTACTCCTCCGTATGTCTGCATAGGATATGGAGCAGTGCCATTTGTTCCAACACCTACTGCATATACTCTTATTCCAAAACTCTTGGCAATTTCTGCTGCCGTCATGGGAGATATTTCTCCTCTGTTATTTGAGCCGTCAGTCAACAGAATAATAACCTTGGATTTGGCTTGACTGTCTTTCAATCTACTAATTGCATTGGCCAATCCCATTCCTATCGCGGTACCGTCTTCAATGATTCCATTGGCTGCAATATCACTGTTGACGCTGTGAAACAGATTTAGTAACACAGCATGATCAACAGTCATTGGACACTGAGTAAATGTCTCACCGGCAAATATTGTAAGACCTATGTTATCGTTTGGACGGCCATTGATAAATTCTGCAGCTACTGATTTTGCAGCCTCTAATCTATTTGGCTGTAAATCTTCTGCCAACATACTGGTTGATACATCAACACACATCATAATGTCAATTCCTTCAATCTCAGTATTCTGCCAATTATCGGTAGTCTGGGGACGTGCCAGAATAATAATCAACATTGCTAATGACAAAACCTCCAGAATAAACGGTAAGTGTATGAGGTAATATTTATAACTCTTTGCCGTCAGACGATACATGTCCGTTGAAGGAATCTGCAATGAAGCATTTCTTTTTCGCCCTTTTAATACATACCAAACAATTAATGGTATTAAAAGTAAAAGCAACAACAAATATTCACTGTTTGCAAATGACATAATATCAATCTTTTAAAAAAACAAATAGTATATTTGACGAACTAAAACCACTAAAGCTGTAATACAGGCAGCGCTCAATATAATAATTGTTGACAATATGGCGATTCCTGCTCCCTTACTTCTTTTCTGCTCAACAATAACTTCTTGTTCTTTTTCAACAGGAGCATTAGGATCCGGTTCTATCATTGTCTTTTTTACATAATCCATAGCGATGACAAGATTTTGATCGTTTTCTCCAAGTAAAGGAACATACTTTGCAAATTTTACCAAGTCAGCAGTTGAGAGTAATAATTTCAAGTCACTAAGTGATTCTTTATCATAACTTTCATTAAGCCTTTCCAATATTTCAGAAGAGGTCATCTCAGTCGCGTCAAATTCAAATCTATCTTTTATGTATGACCTTACAATGTCTGTCAACTCAGTATAATACTCCTTTGGATTTGAATCATGCGCACGTTTTGCCTTACGCAGTTGTTCAATCATATCCAAAGCCCTCTGATGTGGAGGCAATTTTGGAGCTATTTTTATTACTCTGATTATTGGTTTGTTATACTTGAATCTTTTTATTAGAAATAGAGAAGTAAAAAGGAATAGAATAAACAGAATATATGAATAAACAGCTAGATCCAAATCTTGCCACTTAAGCGGCATAGGCATTATATCTTTTGGTCCGTAAAATGCTTCAGCATTCAGAGTATCTACATCGAACATATAAAATGACAATGCCAGTCCTTCAGAATAATACGGAACAGAGTCAACATAAACCTGGAAAGGAGGGATGTAGTATAAGGAAGAGTCAAATGAGGTTACTGTGTAGTCTCTTGTAACTATAATCCGTTTTTTATTGTTTACATACTGAGTATCTGTTACAGTTGGAGGTATAATTTCCAAGCCGGTAATCAGAGTATCTTGATAAATAGGGAAATCGATGTGCTGATTAGCATCACATGTCACTTCCAAATGTATCTTGGTCTGGTCGCCTACCCAAAGCATGATAGAGTCAGATTTCACATCGATTGAAACACTTTGTGAAAAGCCTTTATCCGGGAAAAACAAGAGAGCTACCGACAAAAGTAATAATGATAATATATTTCTCATAATCAATTTCTTATAGCAAAAAGTCCCATTAATGCCTTAACATAATCCTGATCAGTTCTGACTGATGTGAAATCAACTTTACTTCGAGTCAGAAAATCATTTTTCTTTTCCTGCATCTTTTTCCACCATTCTTTTTGGGCATTGCGTATGACTTTTGATGAGGAATCTATATACATGACTTCTCCATTTTCAGCATCACGCACCTTTATTAGTCCAATGTCCGGGAGTTCTTCCATTCGTTTGTCGTATACTTGAATAGCAACAACATCATGCTTACGGTTCGCAATGGTCAGAGCGTTCTTGTAGTCATGAATATCAATGAAGTCACTCATCAAGAAAGCCGTACATCTTTTCTTAACGGCACTTGTCAAGAATTCCAAAGGAACAGCCAGATCGGTGCCGTGACTTTCAGGCATAAAATCAAGCAGCTCACGAATGAGATACAAAATATGTCTCTTACCCTTTTGAGGAGGAATGAATTTTTCTATTCTATCGGAAAAAAACACTATCCCCACTTTATCGTTATTCTGTATTGCAGCAAATGCCAAAGTTGCAGCTATCTCAGTCAACATATCCCTTTTCATACAGTTAGATGTTCCGAAATATAGGCTGTTTGAAACATCGACTAATAGCATCACCGTAAGTTCACGTTCTTCTTCGTAGACTTTGACATACGGTTTATTCATACGTGCAGTAACATTCCACTCCATATCACGAGCATCATCGCCGTATTGATACTCACGAACCTCAGAAAAAGCCATACCTCTCCCCTTGAATGCCGTGTGATACTGTCCGGCAAAGATGTTGTTAGAAAGACCTTTCGTTTTTATCTCAATCTTCCTAACTTTCTTTATCAGCTCACTTGTTTCCATTTGTATGCAAGACTGAATCTGTACTAATCAACATTATGGAACCTCGACTACATTGAGAATACGACTTACCAATTCATCAGCTGATACATTAGTTGCTTCTGCTTCATATGAAAGGCCAATACGATGACGCAAAACGTCATGAGCTACAGCGCGTACATCTTCAGGAACAACATATCCTCTACGTTTAATAAAGGCATAGGCTCTTGAAGCCAATGCCAGGTTTATTGAAGCACGTGGAGAGCCACCGAATGAAATCAGTTCTTTTATTTCTTTTAAACCATATTTTTCGGGATATCTCGTAGCAAATACGATGTTAGCAATATAGTGCTCAATTTTTTCATCTAGATATACCATATCCACTACCCTTCTCGCTTCAATAATCTCTTTTGTAGACATTATCGGCTTAATGGAAGACATCTCATGATGAATCTGTTGATGAATAATCTTTTTCTCCTCCTCTATTTTCGGATAGTCCACTACTGCTTTTAGCATGAAACGATCTACTTGTGCTTCTGGGAGCGGATATGTACCCTCTTGCTCAATAGGATTCTGGGTAGCCATAACCAAAAAAGGTTTTGGTAAAGCAAAGGTTTCACCACCAAGTGTTACCTGACGTTCTTGCATAGCTTCCAACAAGGCACTCTGAACTTTTGCAGGAGCACGGTTAATCTCGTCCGCCAAAATAAAGTTGGCAAAAATTGGACCCTTCTTGGCTACAAAAGATTCATCTTTTTGACTATATATCATTGTGCCAACAACATCGGCAGGAAGCAGGTCGGGAGTAAACTGAATTCTATTAAAACTTGCATCGATAAGAGATGCTAGTGTTTTAATGGACAACGTTTTTGCAAGCCCTGGAACACCTTCCAACAAAATATGACCATCCGATAAAAGACCTATCAACAAAGATTCAACCAAATGCTTTTGCCCAACTATAACCTGGTCCATGCCTGCCATCAGATTGGTAACGAAAGCACTTTGTTTTTCAATACGGTCGTTCAGTTCCCTGATATCAACATTCTCACTCATACTCATATAATTTTTATCTCATTTTAATATAAAATCTATCAATAGCTTGTTTGTAATTTTTTTGCGCCCAAATATAAAAAGTTTATATCCAAACAATATTTCAAAAATCATTAAATAGTACTATCAGTAGTTAGTTTTTAGCATTATTTGAAAGTTTGTACAAATCACTTATTCTCTAGGACCGGAACCAATATTATAGTTCCCGGCTTTAATGTGTTGAAGTTCTTTACGTTGTTATACGCTGCAATATACGGCCATAGTTTTTTTGTTCCATAATATTTCAGAGCAATCATTGTAAGCGTCTCACCTGATTGAAGTATATGTTCTGCTTTCGTCTCCTTCATTCTATAGTTAACAGTATCTGAAATAGTGAACAAGGACAAATCTTTCTTCTCATCAGATGCGATAAGAGAAAAAGTCTTACTCTCCGTTTTTTTGGATGCAATTGATTCATCAATAACTTCTTTTAGTCCAACTGTATCATCCTTTATATCAACAGTACCATCAGAAATGGAATCAGATAATGTATTTATAGAATTAATCTCATTAGGGCCGACTACCAACTGTTTTTCTACCGGAGTAACATCGAAAATCCTCAAGAATTTCAGAAGATTCAACGGCCATAATATGTATACAGCGAGGAAGAGAACCAATAAAACGGAAGAAGAATACAACGCTATTTTTAGACCTAAAAGCTTTTTTGTTGATTTTTTGACCTCGTTCTTACTACTCTTTGAATCAGCATTTTTTTGTTGATTCTTCTTTTTTGATTTAATATTTTTCTTTTCAGTAGATACTCTCTCTTCTGAATGCGATTCAGTCAAAGCTTCCTTATCGGATTGATTTTCCAAAGCAGCAACTTGTTGATCATTCAATTCAACAGTTTCAAAAGCTGCGAAAGGCTTATTGATGGCATCTTTCAGCGTTGCATCCGGTAAAAAGGAGATTTTCTGATGGCCTTCAATTACAATCCTCTCGCCTGTATTGACATTAATGCTTTCACGACTATCCATCTGAATTAATTTAAAAGTGCCGAAACCTTTAATCTTAACGGTTTCTCCTTTCATAACATTTTCAGAGATAATCTCGAAAAACGAACGTACAAATTGTTCGGAAAGATTCTTATTAAGGCCGCTGGCCTGAATAAACAAATCTGTGAGTTGAGATAAATTTATTTTTTTATCCATGGCAGCATTATTTTATTTTTTCCTTTAATAATGCACTTGGCTTATATGTAAGAACAAGTTTTGGAGGAATCAGCATTCTTTTTCCGGTATTTGGATTAACTGATATCCTCTCTAACTTTTTTCGAACCTCTAATACTCCAAATCCAGATACACTTACAGAACTATTATTCTGCCACAAGTTTTCCAGAACCTCAAGCAAAGTATTAACCTGCTTCTGAGATTCATCTGCAGACAATCCACAAATATTGGATAATTCAGCAATAAAATCTTTGTTGTTCATATCATATAGGGGTTATTCATTTTCTACAAATCCATACAAGTCAAAAGCTTCCGCTTCGGTCACTTTTACCATATGTATATTACCTATTATCAATGGCTTATTGCTCTTAATCAACACCTCAGGATCAACATCAGGAGAGTCAAATTCAGTTCTTCCGATATAAAAATCGCCTTCTTTCCTGTCTATAATTGTCTTAAAAGATTTAGATAGCTTCTGCTGATTCAAATCATAAGATATATCTTCTTGAATTCGCATCAATTTTGAAAGGCGATTCTGTTTTACCTCATCAGGAATATTATCAGTATAATGTTTTGCTGAAAAAGTCCCATCCACTTCGCAATATGCAAATGCTCCCATTCGTTCAAAGCGTTCTTTCTTAACAAAACCAATTAATTGCTCAAAATCATCTTCAGTTTCTCCCGGGAAACCGACCATAAGAGTTGTACGTAAATGAATTCCAGGAACCTCTTCCCTTATCTTGTAAAGTAAATCCATTGTCTGTTTACCGGAAATATTGCGGTTCATCCTTTTCAGAACGCCATCGCTAATATGCTGTAAAGCAATATCCAAATATTTGCAAACGTTATCACGTTCTCGCATCACCTTAAGTAGGTCCATCGGGAAATTATTGGGATACGCATAATGCAATCTCAACCATTGCAATCCGGGTAGGTCTGAAAGACGTTCTACAAGTTCTGCAATCTCCGATTTTCTTGAGCGATCCAATCCATAGTATGTCAAATCCTGAGCAATGAGTTGGATTTCTTTTACACCATTATCTATAAGACCACGCGCTTCATCAAGAATATCATCTTGATTTCTAGACACATACGGGCCAGTCATTAGAGGAATTGCACAATATGAGCAGTGTCTGTTACAACCTTCTGAAATCTTTAGATAGGCATAGTGTGCAGGTGTTGTAATGACTCTTTCATTAATCAATTCTGAATGCCAGCTTTTATTTATATCGGAAAGTATTTCATTCCAGTTAAACTTGCCGTAATACTTATCTACTTCCGGTATCTCTAATGAGAGTTCTTTCATGAATTTTTCTGAGAGACATCCCATTACCAATACCTTCGATATCTTCTTTTCCTTTTTCAAACTGCAGCATTCCAATATCATCCGGATGGACTCCTCCTGAGCGTCACCGATGAAACCACAAGTGTTTATTACAACATATTCAGCATTAGGTTTTTCCGGATCATGACGAACCTTGAGACCTTCGGCCTTGAATTGCCTAATTAGTTTCTCTGAATCGACAAGATTCTTTGAGCATCCCAAAGTAATTATATCTACACTTCCTTTTCTCATTCCTCTTCAGACTTAAAAAGAGAATCTACAAACTCGGTCTTTGAGAAGACCTGCAGATCATCCATTGATTCTCCCAGTCCGACATATTTTACCGGTATCTGGAACTGATCCGAAATTCCAATTACTACGCCTCCTTTTGCCGTTCCATCCAATTTTGTGATTGCCAATTGAGTTACTTCAGTAGCTATAGTGAATTGTTTTGCCTGTTCAAAAGCATTCTGTCCGGTAGAGCCATCCAAGACAAGCAAGACATCGTCTGGAGCACCATCTACAACCTTCTTCATGACGTTTTTAATCTTTGTCAACTCATTCATAAGGCCGACTTTGTTATGAAGGCGTCCAGCTGTATCAATTAGAACTACATCATATCCGTTTGCCACAGCTGAGCTTAGAGTATCAAAGGCAACAGAAGCAGGATCTGAACCCATATCCTGATGGATGACAGGAACATCGATACGTTTTCCCCACTCGATTAGTTGCTCGACAGCTGCAGCCCTAAAAGTATCTGCAGCACCTAAACAGACCTTTAATCCTCTTTTTTTGAATTGATACGCCAATTTACCGATTGTAGTTGTCTTTCCTACTCCGTTGACACCGACTACAAGGACTACATATGGTTTTCTATCTTTTGGAACAGAGAAATCATCTGATTGCTGTTCAACGGTATTTTTTACCAAAAGATCGGAAATTTCCTGACGAAGAATACTTTGAAGTTCCTTAGCATTAAGATATTTATCTTTTGCAACATGCTCTTCGATGCGTTTAACAATTTTCAGAGTCGTATCTACACCAACATCAGATGATATTAGTATCTCTTCAAGATTATCCAAAACATCTGCATCTACAGTTGATTTCCCAATGATTGCACGCGAGATTTTCGAGAAAACGCTACTCTTCGTTTTCTCAAGTCCCTTATCCAAAACTTCTTTTTTATCTTTAGAAAAGATTGAAAAAAATCCCATTATTGTCTTATCGAATAAACATAGCGACTTTATTGCCGCTGATTTCCTACAAAGTTAAAGAAACCAATTGATAAAACAAAAAAAAGAAGCAGCCGATATTTCTCGACTGCTTCAATATTTATCGTTGAAAACGGCTTATTTTTTCAAAGCTTCTTTCAACTGTTCTTCAGTTAAAATCTGTTCTGTGAACATGTATGCACCTGTCTTAGGTGACTTAACCATCTTGATGAGCTTAGCCATCTGAACTTTACCCTGACGTAGGGTTGCTACTACTTTCTTTGCCATGGCTTATTATTATTACTTGATTTCACGATGAAGGGTAACCTTCTTCAGAATTGGGTTATACTTCTTCAATTCAAGTCTCTCAGGAGTATTTTTTCTATTTTTGGTAGTGATATAACGAGATGTACCCGGCATACCGCTCTCCTTCTGTTCGGTGCATTCTAAAATCACCTGAACTCTGTTACCTTTTACTTTCTTTGCCATAAATATATACTCCTCTAATTAAGCAATTATTTTGATGTCTTTCCAATCGCAGTAGCCACTAGCTACAGCCTCTTTTAATGCGGCATCAAGACCTTTCTTATTGATGGTTCTCAGTCCGGCTGCGGTGAGACGAAGACTAATCCAACAGTCCTCTTCTACATAAAAGAACTTTTTGGTGAACAGGTTCAAATCAAATGTTCTCTTAGTTCTCTTTTTAGAGTGAGAAACATTATTGCCCGTCATTGCCTTCTTACCTGTAATTTGACAAATTCTCGACA
The DNA here is from genome assembly GCA_964646955.1 of uncultured Bacteroidaceae bacterium. Classification (GTDB taxonomy): domain Bacteria; phylum Bacteroidota; class Bacteroidia; order Bacteroidales; family Bacteroidaceae; genus Colenecus. Next base: position 38,041 of record CAZYFO010000011.1, read on the forward strand.
TGTCTATCTATTTTTTATTTGTTTTTGCTCTATCCTCAAAACAGGGTGCAAAATAACGACTTTATTTTTGTTTATCCAAATA
>CAZYFO010000012.1:0-36301 GCA_964646955.1 uncultured Bacteroidaceae bacterium
TCTGCAGATTCTGATGAGAGCTCCGAGTAAAAGGTTAGACATGTTTCTATCAGAATGATGATTACCGGGACAAAAGACGACACTCCCGGATACTTTTTTATAGCTGAGATTTTGGATTCGCTGTAGACCTTGCTGCAGTTTCCTGAGGTGCTGACGAAGACGTGGTCTTATGGCAATTTCAAACTTCAGCTTCCAGCGTGCGGTGTAGGGATGCTCATGCGGAAAGATGCTGCTTTAGAAAAGCATAACAATTACGGTGGTAATTACCCTCCGAACTTCACTGTTTTTCCAGTGCCCGCGCACACTCTTTTCTAAGCGATAGGCAAACGAACAGTCAACCTAAATCAGGAAATGACAATATATGATTCCTAAAGAGAAATTTAAACAATTAACAAATTTGGATTACAATGCAGCTAGCATTATCCGCTTGAGTTCAGACCTTATTGGCTCCTTACTTTTTGTTTTGATAGAGGAAACGTTTGATACTGTTTTTTGGGGTTTTCTCAAAACCTTCTGTCAGTATTCTGATTTGTGAAATCTGTTCGTATCCAGGTAAGCCGGAGTTAAGAATAGTACGGTTTTGCTCCATAATCTCCTTAATTTTTTCCTCTGTGATTCCATCGTTTTTTACCTCTTCCATGTTGGGGAAGACTAGTGCTGTCAGTTTGCCGTCTCTCTCAACGACCAGACATTCAGATACATAAGGTAGATTGCCAAGGATGTCCTCAATCTCTTCAGGATAGATGTTCTGGCCGGATGATCCCAATATCATATTTTTGCTGCGTCCCTTAATAAAGATATTGTCTTCAGCATCCATTAACCCTATATCTCCTGAGTAGAACCAACCGTCTGCATCAATGACTTCTGAAGTGGCCACCTGATTCTTGTAATATCCTAGCATTACATTATCGCCTTTGATAATAATCTCTCCAGGCTCTTTTTGAGGGTTATTGCTTAGTATTTTAACTTCTACACCATCAATAGGCTGGCCACAAGATCCTGGCTTATATATTGACCAGTCAATATATGAAATCAATGGGGCGCATTCGGTACTACCATAACCGACAGTGAATGGGAATTTGATTCTAATAAGAAATTCTTCTACTTCTTTGCTTAGAGCAGCTCCTCCGATAATCAGTTCTATGATTTCACCTCCGAACGCATTAATCAACTTTTGACGTATTGCCGATTTAATCTTATTCTTGAGAAAAGGTATTTGCATGGCAATTTTCATCCTCGGCTTCTTAAGTTGAGGGAATATGGTTGTTTTGACAACCTTTTCAATAACCAGCGGAACAGAGATTATGAGGTTTGGCTTGAATTCTCCGAAAGCCATGAAGACTATTTTTGGGCTCGGAATACGTGTCAGGAAATGAATATGGCATCCTAACAGTATCTCATACATAAACTCGAATGCGAGTCCGAACATATGTGCCAAAGGAAGAATGGAGACAGTACGACTACCTATTTGCAAGGGCAATGTACGACAAGCGTATGTAAGGTTGCAACGTACAGCGCGATAAGGTATCATTACGCCTTTAGGAAAACTGGTGGTTCCGGAGGTGTAGTTCAATATGGCTAACGAGTTTGTATCTGTCTCATGATAGTAGTTTATGTCATTTGAACCGAAATCAGACGGGTATTTTGCACCGAACATCTTATTGAGGGTGTTACGCGTTTCAGTCAACTCCTCACTACGTGACAGTACTAATGACAGGTCATTAATAAGAACGGCCCCGATGATTGAAGTCATCTCGTCGGGATTTAGTCCCGGCCAAACGGAATCACCAACGAAGAGCAATTTGGCTTCGGAATGATTGACAATGTTATGAATATAGTCAGACTTAAAGTCTGCTAGTATTGGGACCGGAACTGCTCCATATGTGAAGACAGATAGAAAGGTGACTCCCCACATGGAACAGTTTTTCCCGCAGATGGCAACTTTATCTCCAGGTTGAAGCCCACAGCATTGGAATAGGATGTGTAGCTTTTCAATATAAACGGCTACATCCCTGTATAATAACGTTTTGCCTTGATAATCGGTCAGTGCTTCAAGATCCCAATTTTTGCGTAAACTTTCTTCGAAGAAGCCAATGACACTTTTATTGCTTAAATCTACTCTCTCTTTATTACTTAGTCTTTTATCCTTTACGTACTGGGTTGCCATTTGTTCCTGTAATTCTTTTATTATTCGCTCTGATACAAGAAGCGTTTAATGCTCTTTTTGGGAGTCTTCTCAAACTCTTCGTGATATATCTTGATCTGTGAAATATGTTCGTAAGCAGGTAGTGCTTGATTCAGTTCTACGCGATTTTGTTCCATGATAGAAGCTAGTTGTTCTTCACTCATGTTCTCCTTTAGAGTCTCCTCAAAGTCAGGATATACCAATGCTACCAGTTTTTCTTTCTCGGAAATCACTAAGGATTCGCTAACGTATGGCATGTTGTTCAGTTTGTCCTCAATTTCTTCAGGGTATATATTCTGTCCGGAAGGTCCCAAAATGAGACTCTTGCTACGTCCTTTAATGAAGACGTTGCTTTCCTTGTCCATAATGCCGAGATCACCTGTGTACATCCATCCGTCTTTGTCGATTGTCTCTTCAGTAAGTTTCTCGTTTTTGTAGTAACCCAACATTACGTTAGGTCCGCGACAGACAATTTCACCCGGAATATTTTCTGGATCTTTACTTAGAATCTTGACTTCCATATTGAGTGCCGGTTTTCCGCATGATCCGGGAACAAACTCGTTCCATTTTTCATAGGCAATTATAGGTCCACATTCTGTGGCGCCGTATCCTACAGTGAATGGGAACTTTATGGAATGAAGGAAATTTTCAACTTCCTGATTAAATGCTGCACCTCCGATAATCACTTCATAGATATTTCCTCCGAAAGCTTGCATCATCTGTTCGCATACTTTTTTCTTTATCTGGTCATTTACGATAGGAACCTTTAGCAAAATCTTCATTTGTGTAGTCTGTAACTTAGGCAATACGTTTTTCTTGATAATCTTTTCGATTACAAGAGGTACAGATACGATTAATGAAGGCTTGATATCGCTGAAGGCCTGGAAAATGATTTTCGGACTGGGCAGACGGGTAAGGAAAAAGATATGACATCCTGCCAGAAACTGATGGAAGAATTCAAAGGCAAAGCCGTACATATGTGCCATTGGAAGCATTGATATGATGTTGTCTCCGGGTTTTTCGTTTGGTATCGCACGGCAACCGAACAGGTGATTGTTTACAAGTGATCTATACGGTAACATTACACCTTTTGAGAAGCCGGTAGAACCGGATGTATAGTTGATAATTGCCAGATCATCGCTTTTGGTATCAACATAATGTATATCCGAAGAACGGAATTCCTTGGGGAATTTTTTACCGAAGAGCTCGTTTAGGTGTTCTCTTGCCTCGCTGAGTTTGTCATTTCTTGAAACGACAATTTCGCAACCTTCCAGAAGGATAATACCATCCAATGCTGTCATCGAGCTTTCATTGAGGTTCTCCCAAACCTGTTCACCGACGAACAGAAGTTTTGCTTCTGAATGGTTAACTATATTATGTACATTCTCAGCTTTGAATTCATGGAGAATGGGTACCATTACCGCTCCGTAAGATATTCCTGCGAGACAGGTTACAGCCCAATCTGAAGAGTTCTTTCCACAGATAGCTATCTTGTCTCCAATCTTGATGCCGGATTGTTCAAAAAGGATGTGAAGTTTTTCAATGCGACGGGCAACATCTCTGAAGAGCAAAGTATCTCCCTTATAGTCTGTGAATGCTTCGTTGCTCCAATTATTTTTGAGGCTATCGCTAATGAGCGATGTCAGGCTAATGTCGTAGGTCATAATCTGAAATATTAGTTTATAGGTATTAAGTTTTGCTGTAATCTCTTGCACCGAATATATTGCTGCCAATACGAATCATATTACTGCCGGCTTGGATTGCCGTATTGTAGTCTTCACTCATGCCGGCCGATATGGTGTGGAAATTGTCGTCGTCTGCGAAGAAACGGTCCTTCATCGCGTTATAGAAATTTACAAGCGTATTGAACTCTCTTAAAACCTGCTGCTTGTCGTCTGTAAAGGTGGCCATTCCCATAACTCCACCGATTGTGATGTTACCCAGTTTTTTCCATTCTCCTTTTTCAAGCATATCCATACACTCTGATGGAACAAAACCGAATTTGCTCTCTTCGACAGCAATATGAAGTTGAAGCAGACAAGTGATATTTCTGTTGAACCGGGATGCCTGACGATTGATCTCCTCTAAAGAGTCAAATGAGTCTACTCCTTGAATTACGGATACGTAGGGTGCCATAAGACGGATTTTGTTTTTCTGAACATGTCCAATGAAATGCCACTCTATATCTTGAGGTAATTGTTCCTGTTTTAGGCTCATCTCCTGTACCTTGTTTTCTCCGAAGATGCGCTGACCTGCATTATATGCTGCCAATATGGAATCTGCAGGATGGGTCTTAGATACTGCTACCAGTGTAACTCCAATCGGCAGACTATTTTTTATGTCTGTCAGTCTTGATACAATCTGTTGATTATTTTGAATATCCATTATAAGCGTCCGAATTGACCAAAAATCAAGCAAATTTAAGAAACTATTGGGACAAATGGAGTAACTTCGCGTAACTAATTATGTATCCTTAGGAAATGGAACGATTTATTGCAAAAAAACTATATGGTTCTGATGAGGGAGTCAGGGGCGGTTCTCGTCCTGCAATAATAATTGCTACTACAGGTATCGCGTTAGGTTTGGCTGTGATGATTATCACTATGGCTGTGACTCGCGGTTTCAAGGAACAGATTAGGGATAAGGTTATTGGCTTTACCCAGCATATCCAGGTTACTAACTACAAGTCAAGTATGGGCTCTGATGAACAGCCCGTGACTTGCTCTGCTGAAGTTTTTGCTGAACTGGAATCCTTAAAGGAGGTGCAATATGTGCAGCGCTTTATTGAAAAACCTTGTATTGTTCGCACAGACAGCTCTTTTCAGGGCTTTTTATTAAAGGGTGTAGGCCGTGAATATGACTATTCATTTTTGAATGAATATCTGATAGACGGTCATATTCCGAACATGAAGGATTCACTAAACGGTGGTTGGCTGTTGTTGTCGAAGACACTGACTGAAAGACTTGACCTGAAAATTGGAGACAGGGTGGATGTCTATTTTATGCAGAAATCTGTTCGTGCTCGTAAGATGACTTTGGCAGGAGTGTATCAGACTAACTTTTCGGGATATGATATGCTGTATGGAATAACGGATATCAATACATTGCAAAGACTGAACGGGTGGGATAGCATTCAGGCTACCGGATTGGAAATAAGATTGGCCGATGAATCTATGTTGGATGAAGGTTATAGTTCTGTTCGCAAGATAATGGATTGTTATGAGGATAAAAATGAGGAGACTTATCTGATTGAAACCATGAACGAATTAAACGGAGGTTTGTTCGCGTGGTTAGATATACTGAATGTTAATGTATGGGCAATATTGATTCTTATGCTTGGTATAGCCGGATTCACCATGATATCGGGGCTGCTTATTATTATATTTGAACGCACGCGTACAATAGGTGTACTGAAGGCTTTGGGCGCCAATGACAAGACAATACGAAAAATATTTCTCATTTTGGCAGCAAGGATTATAGGTAAAGGTATGCTTATAGGAAATGTTGTTGGCATATCTATATGTGTTATTCAGCAGCGTTTTAATATGTTGCCATTGGACCCTGTAAACTATTATCTGGATAGTGTTCCAATGGAGTTGAGGCTGGGTTGGTTAATCGTTCTCAATGTTGCGATGTTCCTGATATCACTATTGATGTTGATAGGACCCTCTGCGATAATATCAAAAATAAATCCGTCGGAATCAATTCGTTTCGAGTGACCTCTTTCAAATTGAGCCGACGGTTATTCTATGAAATAGTCAACTATTCGATATTGAGTTTATTAGAGGTTTCAGGCAAAGAGCGCAGGTTGTATTGCGAAGCCATCACTTCGCCGTATGCTCCGGCTGAGAGTATAGCCAAATAATCTCCACGTTTTGTCTCAGGAAGAACTACGTCTTTTACAAATACGTCAGAAGATTCACAGATAGGGCCTACAACGTCATATTTCTGCTCCTTCCCTTTTGATGATAGATTTACAACCTTATGATAAGCTCCATATAGAGCAGGTCTTATCAAATCGGTCATTCCGGCATCGACAATGGCAAAATTCTTTGTAGTACCTTTCTTGACGTACAGCACTTTGGTAATTAACTGTCCGCATCCTGCAACGACAGAACGTCCAAGCTCGAAATGAAGTTGCTGTCCTTTGCGTAGTTTGATGCGATTACGGAAAATGCTGAAATAGCTTGCAAAATCTGGAATGGTGTGCTTCTCAGGCTCTTCATAGTCGATACCAAGTCCACCGCCAACATTAATTACGTTAAGCTGAATACCTTTTGCTTCCAATTTATCCTGAAGACTATTGACAACATCGCAGAGCTGTTCAAAAGGCTCATTGGTTAGTATCTGAGAGCCAATATGAAAATGTATGCCTTCAAATGTGATATTTTCCATCTTGTTGGCTTTACATATTATATCCTCGAGCATCGGTATCTCTATGCCGAACTTGTTTTCAGAAAGTCCGGTAGTGATATTGGCGTGGGTATGGGCATCAATATTAGGATTAACCCTAAAAGCAATATGAGCTATACGACCTGCTTTTGCGGCTCTTTCAGCAATAACATCGAGTTCCGCTTCAGACTCAACATTGAAACAAGAGATGGATTGACTTAGAGCCAGATCTATTTCCCAATCTGCTTTTCCTACGCCGGCAAATACAATCTTAGAGGGATCGAAACCGGCATTCAGAGCTGCCCTGATTTCACCTCCACTGACGCAGTCGATGCCAAGTCCGTATTCGCGGATTAGGGGTAACAACAAAGGGTTTGCATTAGCCTTAATGGCATAATGAACACATATGCTTTCGCTCTTGTCTGCCTCAGCCTTGATAGCCTGAAGTGTCTGCTCAAGTATATCCAGGTTATAATAATAATATGGAGTCTGCATTAGGTTATTCTTTACCGTTGAATAGTACATCGCTTAGACGCTGAAGAGCTCTCTTCTTATCGCTTTCCTTGATAAGAAATGAAATATTGTAATTGCTTCCGCCGTAAGATATCATACGGACAGGAATATCTCTTAGAGCATACATTGCCTTAGATTCAAATCCTAGATTTTCCCAATCCATATCCCCGACTACACAGATTATACACATACCGCTGTCTACAGTCACAGTTCCGTATTTCTTCAGTTCTGCTTCAATTTCCGATAGGTGAGTGGTATTGTCAATAGACATGGACACACCAACCTCAGAGGTACATATCATATCGATTGAAGTATGGTATGACTCAAATATCTCAAATACCTTACGTAAGAAACCGTGAGCCAAAAGCATTCTGCTGGACTTGATCTTTATGGCAGTTATATTGTCTTTTGCTGCAACAGCCTTTATCTTGTCAATTTCAGATTCGTTATTGATAAGAGTGCCTAATGCTTCCGGCTGCATGGTGTTAAGCAGACGAACCGGGATGTTGGCAGTCTTAGCCGGCTGGATGCAGGTAGGATGCAGTATCTTTGCTCCGAAATAGGCTAACTCGGCAGCCTCTTCGAAGTGAAGATGACGTACAGGACTTGTATTGTCAACAACGCGTGGGTCATTGTTATGCATTCCGTCGATATCTGTCCATATCTGAATCTCTTCAGCCTTGATAGCAGCGCCTATAATTGACGCAGTGTAATCACTGCCGCCACGTTGCAGGTTGTCAATCTCACCCGCTGCATTGAGGCAGATAAAACCTTGAGCTATATAAATCTGCATTCCGGGTATCTTATCCAATAGGATATTGATGTTCTTTTGGATAAAATTCATTTCCGGTTCAGCATCTTCGTCAATCTTCATGAATTCCAAAGAGGGAAGCAAGGCTGTTTTTATACCTTGTTCCTGCAGATAGGATGCCACCATATATGTGGAGATGAGCTCGCCTTGAGCCAATATGATTTTCTCTTCTTTAATTGAGAAATTAACTTGGGAGAATGATTTTAGGAAATTGAATTTTTCCTCAATAAAAGATGATACCTTATTTTTGTATTCTTCAGTGTTATATATCTCAGATACGTGGCCAACGTATTTTGAATGCAATTTATTTATTACTTCATTGGCACCGAGTTTGTTTCCTCCGTAGAGATACTGTGATATTTCAACTAAGGAATTTGTGGTACCTGACATGGCTGAAAGAACTACAATTTTTTGCTGTCCTTCTTCGGTAATCAGCTTGCATACTTCCTTCATTCGCTGTGGACTTCCAATTGAAGTGCCACCGAATTTCAATACTTTCATCTTTTTGGTATTTAATTGTTATTCAATTGAATTTGTCACTTCCTCGGAATCCGAACAGATAGCGGTTTCCGGTTTGACTTCAGTCTCATTCTCATTCTTCTCGGAATCAAATATAAGCTTGCGATTTTCACATTTGAAGACGCGACCCGGATATTCCGCCGGCCACATCAGGTTATGGGTTATCATAAGTATTGTGGTCCCGAACTCACATACTTTTTTCAAAATTTCCATAATCTGTCGGCCGGTCTCAGGATCAAGATTTCCGGTAGGTTCATCTGCGAGTATCAATTTCGGATCGTTGAGTAGTGCACGAGCGATACAAATACGCTGTTGTTCTCCGCCGGAGAGTTCATGCGGCATTTTGTAACCTTTTGTATCCATTCCGACCTGATCAAGTACCTGCATTATTTTTTGGTGCATCAGTTTCTTGTCTTTCCATCCCGTTGCTTTTAAAACGAAACAGAGGTTATCGAAGACGTTTCTGTCTGTAAGCAACTGAAAGTCCTGAAAGACAATTCCCATTTGTCTTCTTAACTTCGGCACTTGTTTTTTCTTAAGTTTAGTCATGTCTTGTCCCAATACAACGGCATGACTGTTATAATCCAAGCATACAGGATCCAATTCGCCGTACATGGTCTTTAGAAGGCTGCTTTTGCCTGATCCTACCTTCCCGATTAAGTAAACGAAATCTCCTTCACTGATAGTGAATGTAACATCGCCTAAAACAAACATGTCTTCTTGGCGAATCTCTACGTTCCGATAATCAATTATGTCCATATATTTAAGACGTAATAAAACGAGTGAGATGTTCTGTAAGAAATCCTGTGAGAAATCTTTTTTTATTTGGAGTTTCCTTATTTGTGACGTTTCCGGAGTTCTGCGGCAAGCTCTTCAATCCTATGTCCTTTAGACGTGAGCAGGACAATCAGATGATATATCAGGTCTGAAGCTTCATATAATAGACGGTCATCGGTTCCGTTTGTAGCCTCGATAACCGTTTCAATGGCTTCTTCACCGACTTTCTGGGCCATACGGTTTACTCCACTCTTGAAAAGAGATGTGGTGTAAGACCCTTCCGGCATATCCTTATGACGTACGGCAATGAAGTCCTGTAAATATGACAGGAAGTTGATGTCCGAACTATTGTCTTCGTCCCAACAAGTATCGGCACCGGTGTGACATGTTGGGCCTACCGGATGGGCTTTGATGAGCAAAGTGTCGTGGTCGCAATCGTTTAGAATCTCTACTACGTTAAGGAAATTGCCGCTCTCTTCCCCTTTAGTCCAAAGGCGTTTCTTTGTACGGCTGTAGAAAGTCACTTTTCCTAACTCTAAGGTCTTTTCGTAGGCCTCTTTATTCATAAACCCGAGCATCAATACACGACGAGTGATGTTGTCCTGAATGATTGCAGGAACAAGTCCATCCATCTTGTCGAAATCGATCTCAAATTTCTCTCCGGTATTCATATATCGCATAATTAAACTCTTACAGGGATATTCCGACTGCAAAGATACTGTTTTAATTCGGGAATGGATATCTCCGAGAAGTGAAAAACACTTGCAGCCAATGCAGCATCAGCATTACCGATGGTGAAGGCGTCGTAGAAGTGCTCCATAGTACCGGCCCCACCGGATGCAATGACAGGTATGGTCAAAATCTTAGAGAGCTTGTCCAAAGCTTCATTAGGGTATCCTTGTTTAACCCCGTCATGATCCATACTTGTAAATAATATTTCACCCGCACCCCACTCATTCGCTTCTTTTGCCCATTCAAACAGATCATGATCCGTTTGAATTCTTCCTCCGTTTAAAAAACAACGCCAGCCATCCTGCGTCTCTTTGCCGTCAATGGCAACCACACATACTTGAGAGCCGAAATTCTGGGCTATCTCATTGATTAATTCAGGTCTTCTGATTGCAGCTGAATTTATTGAAACCTTATCGGCACCGGCCTTAAGCAGCCTTTCTACGTCTGAGATCTCATTTATGCCGCCGCCTACAGTGAAAGGTATGGAGATGTTTGCAGCAATTCTCTCAACTAACTCTGTAAAGGTTTTTCGTCCTTCATGAGAGGCTGTGATGTCTAAAAACACTAATTCGTCAGCACCTTGCTCACTGTATAATTTACCAAGTTCTACGGGGTCTCCCGCATCTCTCAGATTGACAAAGTTGGTGCCTTTTACTGTTCTGCCATTACATATATCAAGGCATGGAATAATTCGTTTTGCAAGCATGTTTGTTAGGTCTGTTAGTTGTTCAGTTCGGATAATTGTTTTAGAGAGATTCTTCCTTCGTAAAAGGCTTTGCCGACTATTGCAGCCGGTAGTCCTGCTGCTTTCAGTTCCGTCAGGTCATTGGCACAGCTTACTCCACCGCTTGCTATCAGATGCATAGTGGGGTGGGAAGCAAGTATTGATTTGTAAAGCTCTACGGCAGGCCCCCCTAACATCCCGTCTCTATTGATGTCTGTGCAGAGTACCTTACTGATGCCTTTTTTTGTGTAATCCGAGAGGAAATCCATTAACCTGAGCCGGCTGTCTTGCTTCCAACCGTTTACGGATATGAAGCCATCGCGAACATCTGCTCCCAATATAATCTTTTCCGGTCCGAATGTCTCTATCCATTCGGTCATCAGTTCAGGTGAAGTAACTGCAGTACTGCCAATGGTTACCATATCGGCACCGCATTCGAAGGCAGTGGAAAGGTCGCTGCTGGATTTGATTCCGCCGCCGAAATCTATAGTGAGATGTGTATGAGAGGCAATATTCTCCAATACTTTGTGGTTAACAATATGTTTGCTCTTGGCGCCGTCTAAATCAACTAGATGAAGACGAGAAAGCCCGGCATCCTCGAAACCTTTGGCTATCTCAAGAGGATCTTCGCTGTAGATTTTTTTTACGTCGTAATCACCTTTGGTTAATCTGACACATTTTCCGTCGATTATATCTATTGCGGGAATTATTATCATAATGGTCAGATATTTAGAAAATTCTTAAGAATAAGTTCTCCGGTATCGCCACTTTTCTCAGGGTGAAATTGAGTTGAATAGAAATTTTCCTTGTGCAATGAGGCACTGAAGGGTACGATATACTCAGTGCTTGCTATTGTCCAATCACATACAGGCACGTAAAAACTGTGTACAAAATATACATAGTCAGGTTTGTCGAATCCTTTGTACAACTCACTCTTGTAATCGTAGATAGTATTCCATCCAATGTGTGGCACTTTATCTTCGTGACGTGTAGGTCTGAATCTCAATACCGGTGCGTCAAATATTCCCAAACAATCAGTGTTGCCTTCTTCACTGTGACTGCACAGTAACTGCTGTCCCAGGCATATACCAAGTACTGGCTGCTTCAGATTCTTTATGATAATATCCAGATTTTGCTTTTTTAAGTATTTCATGGTAGTACTTGCTTCACCTACGCCGGGAAAAATTACCTTGTCGGCACTATTTAATTCCTCTTCCTTGTCGGTCAGCAGACAATTGACGCCAAGCCTGTTGAGGGCATGAATCACAGATTGAATATTACCGGCATTGTATTTGACAATTGCAACTTGCATATAAAATTGCTCTATTTGATTTTCAGATGCAAAGGTACGAAATTAAGAGCCTTTCCACCATACATATTATTCCGAAAAAGAGTAAATTTGCACCGATTTATAAGGTGTAATTTCATTTTTGGAGCCTAGCCTCCTGAATATAAGTGTATTAATGATGAATAAGAAGTTTGCTGAGCGTAGCCAATTGGATCTTTCGAAGGTTAATAAAGATGTCCTTAATAGTTGGTTGAAGGAAAATATATTTGCTCGTAGTATTGAAGAGCGTGAGGGATGTCCTTCATTCGTATTCTATGAGGGTCCTCCGTCAGCGAATGGCATGCCGGGTATTCATCATGTAATGGCAAGAACTATTAAAGATACGTTCTGTCGTTATAAGACGATGTGCGGCTATAAGGTCAATAGAAAAGCCGGTTGGGACACACATGGACTCCCTGTTGAGCTAGGTGTTGAGAAGAAACTTGGAATTACTAAAGAAGATATTGGCAATAAGATATCTGTTGATGATTATAATAGGAATTGCCGTATCGAGGTGATGAAGTATAAGGAGAAGTGGAGTGAACTGACGCAAAAAATCGGTTATTGGGTTGATTTGGATGATCCATACATCACATACGACAATCGCTATATTGAGACTTTGTGGTGGCTTCTTAGACAACTTTACGAAAAAGGTTATTTATATAAAGGATATACTATTCAGCCGTATTCTCCCGCAGCAGGTACTGGACTTTCGAGCCACGAACTGAACCAGCCGGGTTGCTATCGCGATGTTAAGGATACGACGGTTACCGCACAGTTCCGTATAACTGATCCCAAACCAGAGATGGAGGGGTGGGGAACTCCCTGTTTTGTGGCATGGACAACGACTCCGTGGACACTTCCTTCAAATACGGCACTGTGTATCGGTAATAAGATAGATTATGTTGCAGTGAGGACTTATAATCCGTACTCTGGAGCAAAGATGACCGCTGTTTTGGCAGAAGAAAGAGTGTCTGCATATTTAAATCCGGAAGGAGCATCCGTTTCATTGGATTCATACAATCAAGGAGATAAAATAATTCCATATACCATAGTAGGCAGATACAAAGGCAGTGACTTGGTAGGCATGCATTATGAGCAGCTTTTCCCATGGGTTAAACCTGTCTATAAGGATGAAGACGGCACCATTAAGGTGAGTGATAGCGGATTCCGCGTCATACCTGGTGATTATGTTACTACTGAAGACGGTACTGGTATTGTTCATATTGCTCCTACATTCGGTGCAGATGACGCTTTTGTAGCTAAGGCTGCAGGCATTCCTGCTCTATATATGATAAACCGCAAGATGGAGACTCGTCCGATGGTCGATTTCACCGGTAAGTATTGGCTTATGGATGAGTTGGACCCGGATTTTGTGGCAAATTGCGTTAATAAGAAGGCTTATAAAGAATACGAGGGCGCTTATGTGAAAAACGCTTATGACCCTAAATTTAATGTTGACGGGAAATATGATGAGGAGGTAGCTGCCAAGGCCGAGGATCTGAATGTTTATATCTGTATTAAGATGAAACAGGCTGGTTCGGCATTTAAGATAGAGAAACATATTCATAATTATCCTCACTGTTGGCGTACGGATAAACCTATTCTTTATTATCCGTTGGATAGCTGGTTCATTAAAGCTTCAGCCGCCAAGGAGAATATGATGAATTTGAATAACACCATCAAATGGAAGCCGGAATCTACGGGTACCGGTCGTTTCGGAAAATGGTTGGAGAATCTTAATGACTGGAATCTCAGCCGTTCCCGTTATTGGGGCACACCGCTGCCTATCTGGAAAAATGACAGCGGAGAACAAATCTGTATCGGTTCGGTAGAAGAACTGTATAACGAGATAGAGAAATCGGTTAAGGCAGGTATAATGAAGAGCAATCCTTTAAAAGATAAAGGTTTTGTTCCGGGTGATTATTCTGCTGATAATTATGAGAAAATAGACCTGCATCGTCCATACGTGGATGATATAGTATTGGTTTCAGATTCGGGTAAGGCTCTTAAGAGGGAACTTGATCTGATTGATGTTTGGTTTGACAGTGGCGCTATGCCTTTTGCACAGATGCACTACCCGTTTGAGAATAAAGATATTATTGATAACGGAAGCGTATATCCTGCGGATTTTATTGCTGAGGGAGTGGATCAGACACGTGGCTGGTTCTATACGCTACATGCAATTTCTGCGATGGTGAAGGGTAGTGTTGCCTATAAAGCCGTTATCTCAAACGGATTGGTGCTGGATAAAAACGGCAACAAGATGAGCAAACGTCTGGGTAATGCCATTGAACCATTTGCCGAGATTGACAAATTCGGTAGTGATCCCTTGCGTTGGTATATGATAACCAATGCACAGCCATGGGATAACTTACGTTTCGACGAGGATGGTGTCAAGGATGTAGTTCGCAAATTCTTTGGCACATTGCATAATACGTATAAGTTTTTTGCTCAATATGCTAATGTTGACAGCTTTTCATATGCTGAGACTGAGATTCCAGTTGAGAAACGTCCCGTTATCGATAGATGGATAATTAGTGAGTTGCATTCCTTGATAAAGGATGTAAATGAGTATCTGGATGATTATGAGCCAACAAAAGCCGGACGTCGAATAACAGACTTTGTAAATGACTATCTGTCCAATTGGTATGTTCATCTGACAAGAGAAAGATATTGGGGAAGTGCCATGAGCTCAGACAAAGTGTCTGCATATCAGACTCTATATACCTGCTTGGAGACGGTATCTCGTCTAATGGCTCCTATTGCCCCATTCTATGCAGACAGACTGTTCTTGGATTTGAATTCAGTTACCGGACGCGACAAGTCTTGTTCTGTACATTTGGCAAAATATCCCGTTTCTGATAACAGACTGATTGATAAAGAGCTTGAGATACGAATGGAGCTTGCGCAGAAGATTACTTCTATGGTACTTGCTCTGCGTAAGAGAGATGATGTCAAGATAAATGTTCGTAAACCGCTCAATAAGATATTGATTCCGGCAACGGGAGAATTGAAAAAACACCTTGAACCGGTGCAGGAGCTTATTCGTAATGAAGTGAATGTAAAGGAACTTGAGTTTGTTGAGAACGCATCTAATGTGTTGGTGAAAAAAGTGAAATGCAACTTCAAGATTCTAGGTAAGAAATTCGGCCCTCTGATGAAGGGTGTTGCTGCAGCTGTTCAAGAGATGAGCCAGGAGCAGGTTACACAGTTAGAGAACAACGGTAGTTTTACTTTTAATCTGAATGGTACAGATGCTGTGATAGATACTACAGAGGTGGAAATATTCAGTGAAGATATCCCGGGTTGGGTGGTTGCCAATGAAGGCACTATTACTGTTGCTTTGGATATTACTCTTACTGAAGCTCTTAAGCGTGAAGGTATAGCTCGTGAATTAAAAAAACGTATTCAGGATATTCGAAAGCTGATCGGATTGGAAATAACTGACCGTATCAGCGTCAAGATATCATCTAATGTTCAGACTGATGATGCAGTTAAAGAGTACTCTCAATGGATTAGAGAACAGGTGTTGGCGAACTCCATTGAGTTGGTTTCTGGATTTTCGGAAGGAGAGGAGGTTACATTTGATGAATATGTATTTAATGTTCTAGTGACAAAAGAATAAACAACCAATTACCAATTAATAATATCAATAAAAATGGCAGAAAAGACTCGTTATTCGGATGAGGAGCTGGATGAATTTCGTGAACTCATCAATGAGAAACTGGAAGTTGCACAGAGAGATTATGATGCCTTGAAAGCATCTTTGATGA
Organism: uncultured Bacteroidaceae bacterium; assembly: GCA_964646955.1. Taxonomy (GTDB): domain Bacteria; phylum Bacteroidota; class Bacteroidia; order Bacteroidales; family Bacteroidaceae; genus Colenecus. The sequence goes on from CAZYFO010000012.1 coordinate 15,757, forward strand.
ACTCTGATAACAATAGTACGGATGATACATCTCCAACATATAAGGTTCTGGAAGAGGGTGCTAATACCTTGTCAAAGGAGGAAACCACTCGTCTGGCTCAACGTCAGATGAAGTTTATTCAGTCTCTTCAGGCTGCGTTGGTTCGTATTGAGAATAAGACCTATGGAATTTGTAGAGAAACCGGAAAATTGATTCCGAAAGAGAGACTGCGTGCAGTTCCTCATGCTACACTTTGTATTGAGGCAAAACAACAGAAACATTGATCCTTATTTTTAATGGAAGATCATAAACTGAAAGCGAGTCAGAGTCTAATAGCACTGATAATCATAATATCCGTATTGTTTGTTGACCAGGTAGTAAAATTTCTGGTCAAGACAAATATGGGATTAGGTGAGCAGATCCCAATTACAGAATGGTTTCAGATAGTGTTTGTAGAGAATAACGGTATGGCTTTCGGGATGGAGTTATTCAGTAAACTGTTCCTTACAATATTCAGAATACTGGCTATCGGATTTTTTTCTTGGTATTTGTTCAAGATTTTAGGCAAAGGTTTTCCAACAGGTTATATTGTTATTGTATCACTCATTATAGCAGGTGCGGCAGGTAATGTCATAGACTGTATTTTGTATGGACAGATATTTACTGCAAGCGGATATGGACCTGATGGCGTTGCACATCTGACGTCATTCGGTGATGGCTATGCCCCGGTATTTTACGGCAAGGTGGTGGATATGTTCTACTTTCCTCTGTGGACTTGGCCTGAGTGGTTACCGCTCATCGGCGGTAACATATTTTTCAGTCCGATATTTAATGTAGCGGATTCATGCATTTCATGCGGTATTGTTATTCTTGCGATTTTCTATTCTAAATATGTAAACTACGGTTTTACATTCAAAACATCTTCTGATGATAATGAGGAGACAAAGTCTTAATAGGATTTTTGTAGTACTGACTGTCGTATTATGTTTGTTGTCAGGCTGTCGTGTGAATAGGCCTGAGGGTGTGTTGTCGCCGAAACATATGGAGGATTATCTGTATGACTATCATTTGGCTCAGGCAATTGTCCAGAATTTGGACGTAGATAAAAGGTATACAAGTGAATTGTATTATAATTGGGTATATGAAAAGAATGGTGTCACTAAAGAACAGGTTGAAAATTCTCTTTTATGGTATACCCGTTATCCAAAGGAATTATCCAAGGTGTATGACAGACTATCAGTAAGGATAGAAAAAGAACGTACACAATCGGAAATAATGCTAGAAAAGGTAGAAAAAAGGTCATTCAGCGTGTTGTCCGGTGATAGTGTTGATTTATGGTATCTCAGACGTACTGCAATGCTTATTGGTTCGGAATATTTGAACAAGATCTCCTTTAATATTGCAGCCGATTCCAGTTTCCATTATGGTGATGATATCACATGGAACATTTGCAGTACGTTTTTTGGACAGGATAATGATAGTGTTTTTTCATCTGCATATCTGTCTATGTCAGTTTATTATAGAGACAGTATATCAACGGTTGATGCAATAATTGATAATTCAGGTCTTAATAGTTTATATCTTTCATTGGATGATTCTATTACTCCAAATAGTATCAGAGGGTCAATTATCTATATTGATCCGACCTTAAATCCGAAAAGGAGTTTGCTTTTAAATGATATAAACCTTATCCGTGAACATAGAAACGAACGCTCTTTACAGATGTCAGATTGATAATAAAAATGCTCTTATTATCTGTTTTGTCTGCGAAACTCGGAACAGATGATGGCTGTGGCAATGGCAACATTTAATGACTCTGATGTGGCTTCTCCTATAGGATAACTAGGAATATTTAATTTTTGAGAAACACATCCGGCTATCTGGGAAGATATTCCATTGCCTTCGTTTCCCATCACAATAATTCCATGATTTTTCAACTTCGTTTTATATATGTCATCTCCGATTAGGAATGTACCGTATACCGGAATATTATGGGGAATATCCGATAATTCCGAAGATAAATCTACATAGTGAATATTAACTCGTGCAATAGCTCCCATGGTGGCTTGTATCGCTTTCGGGTTGAAGATATCGGCTGTCCCTTTTGAACAGAATATGTGATTTATGCCAAACCAATCTGCCAATCTGACTATTGTACCTAAGTTCCCTGGGTCTTGAACATCGTCCAGTGCCAACACCAACTCTTTCTGTGATACAAGAATAGTCTCGTCGGAAGATGGAATATCAAATATAGCCAATACATCCTGAGGGGTCTGAAGAAGGCTTGCTTGCTTAAGCTCCGAATCGGTGACGGAAATTATCTTCTCTGATTTGATATTTTTGTTTAAGGATAACCAGCTTTCTGTGGCAATTAATAGTGTGCAGTGCAGTTTTCCTAATAATTCAGAGACTAATTTGGGACCTTCAGCGATAAACTGTCCACGTTCTGTACGAAATTTCTTGACGGAAAGAGCTTTAATCTTTTTTATTTCGTTTTTGCTAAGCATGAGAGCCATAGTTATATTGAAGTTGATACAAAGTAAATTCTTTTTTTTGATTAATTTGGCATAGCATCATACTTTCTGTAACTTTGCATATTTCATAGGTATGGAAGCGTTGAGGCTAAAATATATATTTTGTTTACTGATTCTATTTGCATTAGCATCTTGCTCAGTTTACAAATACGTTCCTGAGGGAGCGTATCTTTTAGATGATGTGGACGTTACTGTAGTAGAACAAAAAATCGAGAACCCGGGATATTATAAGTCTCTTTCATACCAGTCTCCCAATTCCAAATGGTTCAGACTTTTCAGAATACCATTGAGAATATACTCTCTTTCTGGTGCTAACAAGCACGAGGCTGGCAGAAATCGTCTTTTGAGAAACATTGGTGAAGCACCCGTAATTTGTGACTCAATGCTAAGTGAGGCGACAAGAGCTGATTTGCGACAATCGCTTGTGAATTCCGGATTTCTTGATGCAAAGGTTTTATTCGAGACCAAATACGGTAGAAAACCAAAAGCTTCAGTAAAATATACTCTTTTTCCAGGTTCGGAATATATAATTGAAACTATCAATAAGTCTATCAGCGATGGAATGATTGAGGTTATCTTGAGAGATAATGATGCCAATACATTACTTCATGAAGGTATGAGACTCGATGCCAATCTCTTGGATGATGAGAGAAACCGTATTACAACATTGCTTCATAGAAACGGATACTATCGTTTTAATAAAGACTATATATCTTTTGTGGCTGATACAGTTTCCGGAAGGAATAATGTGATCCTAAACATGTATATTGATGCATATTATTCATCTGAAAATGGTGAACCGCAGATGCATCCTCAATATACACTATCCGGTGTTGATTATATTTTTACCGAGAATACCGATTTTTCAGAGGATGTAATTGAAAAATCCGATAGACTTGAGACTGAGGAGGGGAATATTTATTACTCTTATGACTTGAAACTCCGTCCTGAAGTATTGGAGAATCACTCATTTTTGAGAAAAGGATTGATATATAATACAGATTCCATTTCACGTACTTATTCTTCTCTTTCCCGATTAGGACCCATCAAGAATATTAATATCAGATTTGATGAAAATCCGGATTCTGCATATTTGAATGCCAAGGTATATATGTCTAGCTTAAATAAATACTCTTTCCGTTTTGAGATGGAGGGTACAAATACGGCCGGAGATTTGGGAGCGGCAGCGTCAATGTCGGTGACAGACAGAAATATCTTTAATGGAGCTGAGCAGTTGACCGTTAAACTGCGCGGTGCCTATGAGGCTATTACTAAACTTCAAGGCTATTCCGGTGATACATACAAGGAGTATGGGGTTGAGATGAATCTGGATTTTCCGGAGTTCTTGGTCCCATTTGCAAGTCCTGAATTTCAACGTCGCAGTCAGGCGACCTCTCAATTCAGTACTAAGTTCAATGCCCAACAGCGTCCCGAATTTAATAAGTTTATTTTCTCTGCCGGATGGAGCTATATCTGGAGTTCTGGTTGGAAGAAGTCGCATCGAGTTTACCTGTTTGACTTGAACTATTTAGTTGTGCCATGGATTTCCGGTAAGTTTAAAGAGGAATATCTGGATCCCATAAGCAGTAAGAATTCAATCTTGAAATATAATTATGAGAATCTGCTAATAACAAAGCTAGGCTATACATTTTATTATACCAATGCAAGTCAGAACTCACTTAATCCGTTTCAATACTCCCTCAGATTGAATTTTGAATCATCGGGTAATGTGCTTTATACTGCATCTAAGTTGTTTAACGCGAAGAAAAACACTGATGGCCAGTATGAAGTTATGGACATAGCATTTACTCAGTACCTAAAGCACGACATGTCTTACAATGCAAACTGGAAGATTGATAACTCTAATAATCTTGTTTTCCATTTAGAATATGGAATAGCATACCCATATAATAATTCCAAGAGTCTTCCGTTTGAAAAACGATATTTTGCCGGAGGTGCGAATAGTGTGAGAGGATGGGCGGTTAGAGAGTTAGGACCGGGATCTTTCATTGGAAGTGATAGGGCTATTGATTATATCAAGCAGTCCGGTGATATTAAACTTGGTGCAAGTATTGAGTATCGTTCAAAACTTTTCTGGAAATTGAATGGTGCCTTCTTTATTGATGCTGGTAATATTTGGACAATAAAAGAGTACGAGGAACAACCCGGCGGTCTGTTTTATGTGGATAAGTTTTATAAACAGATTGCAATGTCGTATGGAGTAGGGTTGAGATTGGATTTTAGATTCTTGGTACTACGTTTCGACGGAGGTATGAAGGCTATTAATCCTGCATATTCATCGGGTGATTTGAGGTATCCCTTACTTCATCCGAATTTTGATAGGGATTTTGCATTCCACTTTGCTGTGGGTTATCCATTCTAATAAACGAATATGCCATTAGTTATGAAAAAGATAAAACAATATAATAATGAAAATAAGATTTATGAGCCTATCCAGTGGCAGCAGTGGAAATTGCTACTATTTAGGCACAGACGAAAATGGAATTTTGATTGATGCCGGTATTCCGGTAAAGCAGATTAAGAGTATACTGAAGAGTGTAGGAGTCCCTTTTGAAAAGATTATGGCTGTGTTTGTTACACATGACCATGCTGATCATATTAAATCTCTAGGTAATCTCGGTGAAAAGTGCTTTATCCCGATTTATGCAACAAAAGAGACTCACGAAGGTATTAGGAAAAACTACTGTATGACCGACAAACTTCATACTAGTGCCCATTTTGTTGAGAAGAATTACCCAATTCAGTTTCACGAGTTCTTAATTACTCCGTTTGAGGTTTCTCATGATGGAACTGACAATGTGGGTTATCATATTGAGGTAGGAGGGAAAACTTTCTGCTTTGTCACTGACTTGGGGCAAATCACGGAAGAGGTTTCATCAAATATTTCGACGGCTCAATACCTTGTCATGGAGGCAAACTACGATGAGGATATGTTACGTATGGGACGCTATCCTAAGTTCCTTAAAGATAGAATTACAAGTCCTGTCGGCCACCTGTGTAACAAGACTACTGCACTATTTCTCGCAGAGAATTTTCCTGCGGATTTGAGGTATATTTGGCTATGTCACCTAAGTGGCGAAAATAATCATCCTGAGATTGCTTATAAGACTGTGGAGTTTGAATTGCGCAATAAGGGTATTATTGTTGGTAAGGATGTCCAGTTATGTGCATTGAAACGAACTACTCCATCCGATTTATATGAGTTTGTATAGAAAAATATAATTGAAACAAGAAGCGAGGAAGTCAAACTTCCTCGCTTCTTTTGTACGCGATCAGGGACTCGAACCCTGGACCCATTGATTAAGAGTCAATTGCTCTACCAACTGAGCTAATCGCGCGTACTCTCTTTTCAAAAGCGATGCAAAAGTACTTATTTATCATCTTTAATCAAAGAAAATCTATACTTTTTTTGAAAAAAATGAAGCCGACTTTCTATAATTAGCCCATAATTAGCAAGCTACATAGTAATTGAAAAGATCAAACTAGAAATGACATAGATTATTATATCATGATTTTGTGATTGATTACAAGATAAGTTACCTCTTGACTGACAATTATTTTATAAATCCTGAATACACTCAATAGGTGTATTTCACATCTGCATATTTAGAATTGTAGTTAAAATAACAGGTTTTTACATCATTGTTTTTGCTGAAGGCATAGGTGTAGTAGATGGTATAATCGGAATTGACACCGTCTTCTTGAGAATAGTCAAAATGTGAAGACGTAAGCAAATATCCCAATGGCGATTTGCCTAAAGCACCTGCATAATAAAGATATTCAAAGCCGAAAAAGCCTAATTCTTTGATGGCTCCCTCCGGCAAGAGGCCATTGATATTGGGCTTTGTGTCATAAGTAAATGTAACGGTACACTTGTTAAGTGGGGCCGCGTCATTGTCTGTATAAATAATTTCGGCTAATGAACCATTAATATTGTAATTCAGATTGGCGTATGTTTTACGTATTTCATTAGTGCCCGGAAGTCCTGTACCTGATTTGATTACTTCCCATCTACTTAAGTATCCGTTAATATTATATTCGAACGAATATTCATATTGGCCTATTGTCATGGATTGTATGAAGCCATTATTTCCAATTACGATGTCTGACGTACTAATCCTGTCTATATCTGATGAAGTCGCATTAGGCTTGGAAGTTGTTGAATTAATATTGATTGTATTCAACTTATAGAGAATTTGAGCAGAATAGGGGAATTCATTCTCTGAACTATCACGGTAGACTCCTGAAGCAGAAACAAGATCTCCATTGGAATATGAAAAATCCCAATTGTATGCTTCTCTGAAATTTCCATTGTATTCAATAGACTTCACAATATTCCCATTCGTGTTTGGAGTAACAAAAGAGATTGTCTGGTGTGGTTGATTATTGTTATCATCATCACTTCCGCAGGCTGTTGTTAGACAAACTATGGCTGTACATGCAAGAATGCCCAAATGATTTATTGATTTCATTGTTATGTAGTTAATTGTTTTCAAATGTCTCACTCTATTTAGATATTGGGTTCAAATATAAACATAATTACCCTTTGACGAAATTAAAAATGTGCATATTTTACTCTACTGTCCTCTTCGAAATAAATCTTCTTTTTTCTCAATTGTAAAACGTGCCTATGGGTATATTAGAATCTGTTTTGAATCTCTACGAGATATTTATGATTTGTCAATCTCATTTATGAAGTGAGATTGACTCACATCATAAACGAGAGATTTATAAAGGCTTCTTAGAAGTTGAAAAACTTCTTTGCGTTGTAATATGAAATATCCTCAACCATCTGTTCTACACGTGACATCTCACTTTCTGGTATTTCTCCGTTCTCAACATCACGGGCAATCAGATTACACATGATCCTACGGAAATACTCGTGACGTGCATAAGAAACCAGCGAGCGGCTATCCGTCAACATTCCGACAAACTTGCTTAGAAGTCCTTGGTAACTCAATGTATTCATCTGTCTTTCCATTCCGTCTTTCTGGTCAAGGAACCACCAACCGGCACCGAATTGCATCTTTCCTGGTATTGTACCATCCTGGAAATTGGCAACCATAGTGGCAACCATCTCATTGTCGCGAGGATTCAGATTGTAAACTATGGTTTTTGTAAGTTTGTTCAAGCTGTTCAGGCGATCAAGGTATTTGGCCATTGATTTTGCCGTATTTGAATCACACATGGAATCAAATCCGGTATCCGGACCAATGGAATTGAACATCTTTGAATTATTGTTGCGGAGAGGACCGTAATGGAATTGTTGAGTCCAGACTGTTTCAGCATCCATTATGCCGAACTCTAACATCATTGCGCTCTTGAACTTGTTTATTTCCTCTTCGTTAAGTTCTTTTCCTTTAAATACCTTATTGAATATTTTTTCAATTTCCGATTCTGAGTAATCCTCGGCATAGAATACTTCAATACCATGATCACTTAATTTACATCCCTGTTCCTCGAAGAACTTATGACGGATTCTAAGAGCATCGACTACCTCTTTAAATGATTTAATATTTATACCGCTTACTTTGCTAAGCGAGTCTATGTAATTCTTGTAAGAAACAGGATTCTCAACTGCCATTGCCTTATCCGGTCTCCAAGTAGGGAGGACATTTACTTCGAATCCGCTCTTGCGGATTTTTATATGATTCTCCAAAGAATCGATAGGATCATCTGTAGTGCATACTGTCTCGACTTTGTAATGTCTCATCAGATTCTTTGCCGTAAATTCCGGGCTATTTAGCTTTGCATTACATTCGTCGTATATCTCTTTTGCTGTTTCCGGATTAAGAATTTTGTCTATACCGAAACAGGTCTTCAATTCCAAATGGGTCCAGTGATAAAGCGGATTTCTCAATGTGTAAGGAATCGTCTCAGCCCATTTTTCAAATTTATCCCAATCCGATGCATCGCCTGTGATATATCTTTCAGATACACCGTTTGCGCGCAATGCCCTCCATTTATAATGATCACATCCCAACCAGAGTTCTGTTATTGAACGGAACATATGGTCGTCTGCTACCATCTTTGGATCAAGGTGACAATGATAATCGATTATCGGTAACCCTTCAGCATGTTCATGATAAAGATTTCGAGCTGTTTTTGTCTGAAGAAGGAAATCTTCATTTATAAATTTTTTCATATTGGTTAGTATTTGATTGATAATTAGAAAAAGATTCTGATATGTCTGTCTAAGAGATTCTCAGTGACCTCAGCACCTACAATACTCTTGTTCCTTTCCAGTGCGGAGTAATAATCATTTCCGAACTCAGCCGCTATTTTGTAGCTCACGTGAACCAACTGACGCAGGTCAGGATTGTACTGAGGGTCAGACTGGTTGTGCCTTACCGCACGTGCCAGTTCCTGAGCACTCCATGAGTTGATTTTCTCAACAGAAGGTAGTTTATTGATATTGATATCGATAACGGTAGCATAAGGTTGACAGAGCTCATCCATACGGCTCAATGCTGCAATAATAATCTTCTTTGCCAACTCAAGAGCTGCGCTGTCAGCAATAGAAAGACCGATGATCTCTTCCAGCCATGTAGTACCGGCAGTCTTGATATGAATGCCTTTATCATACTTACGAATCAATCTGCCCATGATAGGGTAGATAGAGAACTTGTCACTTCCGGAATGGATGCTCAGCTTGAGTCCATCAGGCAGGCCGAATTCCTTTACAGCGAAATCAATCACAAGAAGGTCCTCTTCAAACTCTCTTTCGAACTGTTTGATATCTCCAACGTAGTCAACACCCTTGTTGAAACGTCCGCTAAATTTGGGAGCAATAGTCTGTGCAGGTATACCCTCCATGGCAAATGCACTCAGTATGAAGAATATCTCAACCGGTGTTTGCGGAGTTTCAACCTCATCCATAGATACCTCTGTAACGAAGTTGTCGGCTCCCTTAATTTCTGCAATGTGACGATAAATACAACCTGCCTGCTGAACAGCGTACAGATATTTATCAGCCATGCTTTCCAAAAGAGCATCGTCAATAGCAAACGGAGTTGATATACCGGTAATTTTGAGGTCTCCTTTATATGATGAGTTCTTTCTGATGAATTCGCTGACAGATGCTTCATCGGCTTTTTTGCCAATGTAATCGGCTACGTCGATTGTGAAGAAGTCGGATGCGTCGATGAATCTGTCGACATTGTTCATGTTGATATGGTCTGCATCTACAAAGTAGGGTTTGCCGTATCCCAAACTTTTTACTGCATCATCAGCCTCTTTACGGGTATCCATGGGTGAAGAACCTACTATCTGGTGCTCTCTATTGGACTTGTTCCACACGGGTACAAATTCTACTCCGTACATTTTCTCAGCTTTAATCAGCGCATCCAATTGTGCCTCACCTTCATGGGAGAATCTATCCCCAATGCCGAAAGAATATTTTCCTAAAATCTTCATCTTTGATTATTTGTTTTACAGACAAATATAGGCATTTATTAAATTTAAGTATGATTTTTTTCTTACTTTTGCTTTGAGAAATAGTGCAATTAATTAATCAATGTGATATGAAATATTCGTTTGAAGACTTAAAGGGGCGTAATTGTGTTATAACCGGAGGATTTGGAGTCTTAGGCTTGGCACTTACAAGAGGTCTGGCTGAAGCAGGTGTCAATCTGGCGGTATTGGGACAGAATCCTGCTACACCTGATAAAGGAAAAGCAATCGCTGCAGAGTTTGGAGTGAAATGCATAGGTATATGTGCCAGTGTTACGGACAAGGCTCAACTGATTCAGGCTAAGAAACAGATAAATGATGAGATTGGAAAGATTGATATCTTAATCAATTGTGCCGGTGGAAACTCTCCAAAGGCGACATGTAAGGTAGAACAGATGAGCAAGGATGATAATCTGTCCGATACTTTTTACGGTCTCAGCATGGAAGGATTCCAGGATGTGTTTGATCTGAATTTTATCGGCACGTTATTGCCTACGATGGTTTTTACCACGGATATGATTGATAATGGTAAGGGCAATGTACTGAATATCTCCTCGATGAATTCTATCCGTCCTCTTACCAAAATTCCGGCATATTCAGCTGCAAAGGGCTCAATCAATAATTTTACTCAGTGGTATTCCGTTCATGTTGCACAACTTGGCATACGTTGTAATGCTATCGCTCCTGGATTTTTCCTGACAAACCAGAACCGTTTCCTGTTAACCGATGAACAGACCGGCGAGCTTAAGCCTCGCGGTAAAAAGATTATTGCAAATACTCCTACTCACAAATTCGGTGAGCCTGAAGATATTGTAGGTACTATGCTTTATCTGCTTAGTGACGTATCTTCATTTGTTACTGGTGTAATTATCCCGGTTGACGGAGGGTACAGCGCTTTCGGTGGAGTGTGATGATATTTAACTGATTATCGCACAAGCGATTTTACGATTACGTTAAAAAATATAGGTGAACGAAAACGCTCACCTATATTTTTTATCAGTTTATCAGTTGTTATGCGATATAAGTACCTGCAACTGTATCACCACCGTGTCCGGTCCAGTTCGTATGAAAGAACTCACCGCGTGGACGGTCGGTACGCTCGTAGGTGTGTGCACCGAAGTAGTCACGCTGAGCCTGCAACAGATTAGCTGGAAGACGTCCCGAACGATATCCGTCATAGTAGGAGAGGGCAGCACTGAGTGTCGGGGTAGGAATACCATTGATAATAGCTTCTGCCATAACTTTTCTCCAGCCCTGTTGAGCCTCTTTCAGCTTCTCATTGAAATATGGATCCAAAACCAGATTGTTCAAGCCCGGGTTATTTGTGAAGGCATCTTTAATCTTGCCCAAGAATACGGAACGGATAATGCATCCGCCACGCCACATTAGTGCAATGCCTCCATAGTTGAGATCCCAGCCATATTCTTTTGCAGCAGTACGCATAAGAGTATAACCCTGAGCGTAAGATATGATTTTTGATGCGAAAAGAGCTTTACGCAGATCCTCCAGAAATTCAGCCTTGTTACCATTATACTGTGGTTTTGGTCCTGCAAGAATCTTGCTAGCCTCGACACGTTCCTCCTTTTGGGCAGAAAGACATCTGGCGAATACGGCTTCTCCGATAAGAGTCAATGGAACTCCGTGGTCAAGAGCTGCGATACCGGTCCATTTACCAGTTCCTTTCTGACCTGCAGTATCCAATATGTAATCTATTTCCGATTTGCCGTTTTCATCTTTATGAGCCAGAATGTCACGTGTGATCTCAATCAGGTAGCTATCCAGATCGCCTTTGTTCCACTCGGCGAAGGTGTTGTTCATCTCTTCATTGCTCATGCCAAGCAGATCTTTCATTATCTGGTAGCATTCACAAATGAGCTGCATATCTCCGTACTCAATTCCGTTATGTACCATTTTTACAAAATGGCCGGCACCATTCTCTCCGACCCAGTCGCAGCATGGTCCGTCTTCCACCTGAGCGCATATCTTCTGAAATATCGGCTTGACGATAGGCCAGGCTGCTTTTGAACCGCCGGGCATGAGTGAAGGACCGTTAAGGGCGCCCTCTTCACCACCTGAAACGCCTGTGCCAATATATAGAAGTCCCTTGCTCTCAAGATATGCCGTACGACGATTTGTGTCGGGATAATGAGTGTTTCCTCCGTCGATAATAACATCTCCGGGTTGAAGCAGAGGGATTAGTTTCTCGATGAAGTCGTCTACAGCCTGTCCTGCCTTGATCATCAGCATGACTTTACGTGGACGTTTCAATGATAAAACCAACTCGTCCAGATTCATGGCGCCGTAAATGTTCTTACCCTTACCGCGTCCGTTGATGAAGTCCTCAACTCTTTGTACTGTACGGTTATAAACGCTTACATGGAAGCCTTTACTCTCCATATTCAGAACTAGGTTTTCACCCATTACTGCTAAACCTATCAGACCGATGTCGGAAATCTCTTGCATAGTTTTCTTGCTCATTTTATGTTGTAACTTATTTAATATTAAAGCCTAATGACAGTAACTTGTCCTTCAGAACTCTACTTGTTCCTTTCATTGTTATAGTGAAAGCAGTAAACTCTCTTCTAATAGGATATGAGGCTCTCTGCTGTTCAAATGTTGATATGTCATTACGAAGGGGGGCGTCATCTTCCCTTATGTGATATGTATGAAGAATCGCTTCAGATAAGATTTCTGCTTCGTCCTTGCCGTTGGTGTCAATGGTGAAACTCAAGGTTTGTAGTGGTGATGGTATCTCTTTGACAATCCACTCTTTGCATGGCAGTCCGAATTTGCGGCCAATAGCCTGGACACTCATAGTGGTTCCATTGGCTTTACCGTCAAGAGAATAGCCGGCAATATGAGGAGTCGCAGTGAATAGTAAATCCAAAAGCTCTGAATCGATATTCGGTTCGTTTTCCCAAACATCAAGTGATGCGGCTTTGATTTTACCATTCTTAAGTGCATCCTTGAGAGCCTTGTTGTCTATTACCTCTCCACGAGAGCTGTTGATTATGATTTGGTCTTTTCTGAGTGATTTGAGACGGTTCGCATCGAAGAGGTGGTAAGTCGCATCCTCTCCATCTCTTTGAAGAGGCACATGACATGTTATTATATCACTCTTAGTAATCAATTCATCCAGCGATACAAAATCAGAGCCTCCCTCTTTTCTGGCGCGAGGAGGATCATTAAGAACAACTTTTAAGCCGAGTATCTTGGCAATCTTTGCTATTTTACTTCCCACATTTCCTACTCCTATGATTCCAATGGTCTTATCGCTTAAACGAAAGCCCATTTCATTCGCCATTGTAACTAATAGTGAACCTATATACTGTTCAACAGATGAAGAGTTGCATCCAGGTGAATTTGTCCATTCAATACCATTGGATTCACACCATTCTGTGTCAATATGGTCAAAACCGATAGTTGCCGTAGCGATCATTTTCACCTTTGATCCCTTCAGAAGCGACTCGTTACATATAGTACGTGTGCGTGTAACCAACGCATCCGCATCCTTTAAGACATCGGCTGTTGTCTTGTTTCCCGGTAGATATACTACTTCGGCATATGGTTCCAATGCTCCTTCCAAAAAAGGAATCTTATTGTCACATACAATTTTCATAACGACTATTATTCTTTAAAACGATCTTTAAAAGCCCATAATCCCAGAGCAGGATTGGATATGTAATATATCTCTTCGCCGTCAGGCATAGTGTTCCACCCGTCCATCAGTTCTTGAGGACGATATCTCTTCTCAACCTCTTCGAGTGATGACCAATTAAAATTGACACCTTCAATCTCCTTGCGCGTAATATCAGGTCCGGGGCAATAAGTTATCTTGAAACGGCCCTCGCTTGACCCGTGAATCAGGTGGGCGGCTGCGCTCAGGTTGTCTCTTAGATCTTCATTCTCTTCTACATTTTTTAGTATCATAGGAGTGCCAGAGTAACCGTATTTGCGTATGAGAGCATCTATGGCTTTATCTTCTCCGAATTCACGAAGAGCGGGTGCCAATACAATCAGTTCTCCACCATCGGCAATTGCCATGCGGGTACGGTAGATGCTTTTGTTTCCGAGCCAAGTGCTTTTGAACTCTTCCGGATCAAGATAGACCAAACATTTTTTTATTGGCTTTTCAACCATTATGAAGTTTACTTCCAGGGATAGTTCGGCTGCTTTTTGGAAGCATTCGAAGTCATCTCCGATGTATAGTCCGCGTAACTTCATCTTGCCGTCGTCACCCTTAGTCAATACGGTCTGGATATATACTATCGGCAGATTTTTGGTGAAATGATTTGATGCATATTCCAACACATCCCTTACAGGAGATTTTGCTCTTCCCATGATGCGTTCCATACCGTAAGTAGCACCCAAATAGTGACTTATGTTTATCCCTTCACTGCCTCCGACTCCGACGAATATATTTTTGTTGTAGTTGGCCATGCCAATCACTTCGTGGGGAACCACCTGGCCGATTGACAGAATAAGGTCAAATGATGGTTCTAGCAACAGTTTGTTTACCTGTGCTGAACAAGAGTAGTTCAACTTACCCTCTGAGACTTTTTGAATATACTCAGCAGGTACTTCTCCCACCGTTACAACATCATTACGCCAATCATGTGCCCGGAATAGTGATAACGGGGTATGGCCGAACATAGTGCTTATCTGGGATTCAGTCATAGGCACATGTGTTCCCAATGCCGGCATTACGTCTGTCAATGCAGTTCCGAAGTAGTCATATACCATCTCGGTGATAGGACCGGCATAAGAATTGAAACGCGTAAAATCAGGCGGTATGGCTAATACACGCTTTTTTCTACCCATTTTGTCAAATACTCCGTTTAGTATCGATCTGACCTCCTCAGGAGTTATGACATCGGTTTTTGATCCTCTTGAAAAATAGAGCATTTATATCGGGTTTATCTTTTTACTCTGGCATTACCTTGCCAGACACTCCATATCTGTTCTTCGTCAATAGGCTGAGCATAGTCAGTAAGCAAAGTGGTTACCAATGCACCGCTGGCCCATGCGAATTGTATCCATTTCTCCGGTTCCCAGCCTCTTAGGATGGAGTAGAGCAAGCCGCCTACAAAACCGTCTCCACCTCCGATTCTATCCAGAACATGTATCTCGCGGGGTTCTACAACATGCCAATTGTCTCCTTCCAGCATGATGGCGCCCCAATTATGAGAATTGGTATTCTGAACCTGGCGAAGTGTGGTTGCATAAACCTGAGCTCCCGGATATTGAATCTTGACACGTCCAATCATCTCCTTGAACCCGTCTATTTTTGATGAGATATTCTTACCTCCGGCTTCAGGTCCTTCAATATTCAGACACAACTGGAAATCTTCCTCATTTCCGATAAGTACGTCAGACAAGCTGCAGATTTCAGAGAATATGTTGTGAAGCTCTTCTTCACGACCAATCCAGAATGATGCTCTGTAGTTGAGATCGAAACTTATTTTGGTACCGTATTTTTTTGCTGTTCTGGCTATCTCCAGGCAGAATTGACTTGTCTCAGGGCTTAATGCTGCTATAAGTCCGGAAAGGTGTACAATCTGAACGCCCTCATCTCCGAATATATGTTCCAAATCAAAATCCATAACATTCAGAGTCCTTCCAACTTCTCCTGCACGGTCATTCCAAACTCTTGGACCTCTGGAACCAAAGCCGCTGTCAGCAACATTGATTTGGTGACGATATCCCCAAGGGCCACCTTGCGGTACATCTACTCCTTCGAAATCCATACCGCGGCTACGAAGATTATATTTGATGAATTCAGCGAAAGGACTGTCCTTTACAAATGTGGTCAGGACCTTTACCTTTAGTCCTAAGTAAGATGATACGCTGGCAACATTTGTTTCGGCGCTTGTAACTTGAAGATTCAGAGTATCACTGCAATGTACAGGTTGTCCGTTACTAGGAGAAACACGAAGTCCCATGCTGGTTGGGACCAATAGTGCATATTTGCAATTCTGCTTTAAATCAATACATTTGTTATTCATATCTAATTTGTTATTTGTCAATAAATTAAGCGATTATTAAAAGCCTATGATTCAAGGAGCAAATTTCGCAAATTAGTTTGTCCTTACCAAATTTTCATCTACTTTTGTCAATACAAAAAATAAAGCATTTCTAATCATTTATGATTGAATTAGAGGACCTCTCAATAGGTTATCCGGTAAAAAGAAAAAAGAAGGATATTCACTATACACTAGCTTCAAATATCAACGCGACGTTGGATTATGGACAGTTGATTTGTCTGGTAGGAGTAAATGGGGTGGGGAAATCTACTTTATTGAAAACTATTGCAGGCTTTATTCCTCCGGTTTCAGGCCGGATTTGGATTTCAGATGAGTCTATGAAAAGTTCAATTACGGATCTGAGTGAAGTGGAAAAATCCAAATTATTGGGAGTGGTTCTTACCAGAAATGAAGATAATGAATTATTGTCAGTATATGATGTTGTGAGTCTTGGACGTACTCCTTATACAGGTATTTGGGGTTCTCTTTCGGAACATGATAGAGAAATTGTTGACAATGCCATTCGACTTGTAGGGATAGAGAGTCTTAGAAATCGCTATATAAACGAGCTAAGCGACGGAGAAAGGCAGAAGGTTATGATTGCTAAAGCATTATCACAAGAGACATCTACAATTCTTTTGGATGAGCCATCGGCATTTCTGGATTATCCCAGCAAAGAGGAATTGATGAGACTTTTAGTCAAATTGGCTCATGAAGAACACAAGGCAATACTGTTGTCTTCTCACGATCTGGATATTATCAGACGTTTTGCGGACGGATATTGGATAATGGAAAAAAAATCGGGAAAAGTAGTTTTAAATACCTCTCCCGATTATTGATATATAAATCTCTTCTTAATATTTCCTAGGTGGAATGGATAAGAGGTGATTTTTGATTTCCCGAATATGATCAGGTGTAGTACCGCAACATCCACCGGCGATATTTATCAGCCCGTCTTTTGCCATAGCAGAAAGAGCGGAGGCTGTATCGCAAGGCTTCTCTTCATATCCACGTGCAGTAGGTAATCCTGCATTCGGATAAATGCTGACAGCACATTTTACTTTTTCAGAGATCTCCTTTACGAATGGATAAAGATCATTAGCGCCGAAAGAACAGTTTAGTCCGAAACTGAGCAAGTCAAAACCGGATACGGAATCATATAATTCCGATAGCGACATTCCTGTCATTATGCATCCGCTCGAATTCATTATACTTGCTGATAACATAATGGGCAGATGAGTGCCCTTTGCCTGCTGAACTTTACTTATTGCTGATAAAGCTGCTTCAGCGTTACGGCCATCTGTAACAGTTTCTATGATTAAACCATCTACACCTCCGTCTATCAAACCTTCAGCCTGGATACGATATGCATTCTCCATATCCTCATATGTCAGTGTCTCCTCAGGATCCATCATCATTTCGATAATGGTAAGAGATTTGGCAGTAGGTCCCATGCTTCCCATAACCCAGATCTTTCTGTCAATTTGACTGTCAGCGGCTTTTCTTGCGACTTTTGCTCCACATACGTTCATCTCGTAGCATTTGTCCTCAAGATTATATCCGGATTGCGAGACGGAGTTGGCGCCAAAGGTGCAGGTACAGATAATGTCTGAACCTGCATCGATGTAATCTTTATGTACTCTTTCGATGACTTCAGGGTGAGTCATTGGCAGCGCATCGTTATTGCCATCGTAAGCAATACCTAATTGCTGAATATATGTACCCATTCCTCCGTCTAGGAAGAGAATCCGTTCTTTCAGTTGATCACGAATATCCATCTCTAATCAATATGCGAACATAGGATAATCCTTCATAATACTGTTGACGCGGTTTCTAACCTTAGCTATTACAGCCTCGTCTTCAGGAGCATTCAGAACCTCCTCTATCATTTCGGCAATGATTATCATAAGATCTTCTTTGGCTCCGCGTGTGGTGATAGCAGGAGTACCAAGTCTGATACCGCTTGTCTGGAAAGGAGAACGTGTATCGTAAGGAACCATATTCTTATTTGCAGTGATATCTGCAGCAACAAGTGCTTTTTCAGCAACTTTACCGGTCAACTCAGGATACTTAGTACGCAGGTCAACCAACATACTGTGGTTGTCGGTACCACCTGAAACGATAGAGAAGCCGCGCTTGGTAAGTTCCTCAGCAAGCTTCTTTGCATTTTTCTGAACCTGTTTCTGATACTCTTTGAATTCAGGCTGAAGAGCCTCACCAAAGGCAACAGCTTTGGCAGCAATAACATGTTCCAGCGGACCGCCCTGTACTCCCGGGAAAACGGCAGAATCAAGAAGTTGTGACATCATTTTGATTTCACCCTTAGGAGTTGTTTTGCCCCATGGATTTTCAAAGTCACGTCCCATCAAAATTATACCTCCACGAGGACCGCGTAGTGTCTTGTGTGTGGTAGAAGTTACTATGTGAGCATATTTCAATGGGTTATCCAACAAGCCTGCAGCAATAAGTCCGGCAGGGTGAGCCATATCTATCATGAACAGAGCTCCGACTTTGTCAGCTATAGAGCGCATACGTGCATAGTCCCATTCGCGAGAATAAGCGGATCCGCCACCAATGATCAATTTAGGCTTTTCTTGAATGGCAAGTCTATCCATCATGTCGTAATCAACTCTACCTGTCTTCGGATCCAAATCATATCCGATGGCTTTATACAGAATACCGGATGTATTTACTGCTGAGCCGTGAGAAAGATGTCCGCCTTGAGCCAGGTTTAGTCCCATGAATGTATCACCCGGATTTAAAACGGTGAGCAACACAGCTTCATTGGCTTGAGCTCCGGAGTGAGGCTGAACGTTTGCCCATTCAGCTCCGAAAAGCTTTTTGATACGTTCAATAGCCAGGCACTCACTTTCATCAACCACTTCGCAACCTCCATAATAACGTTTGCCGGGATATCCTTCAGCGTATTTATTGGTTAAGCAAGAACCCATGGCCTGCATAACTTGATCACTTACAAAGTTTTCCGAAGCGATAAGCTCAATTCCTTTCTGTTGGCGTTGATGTTCGCGTTCGATGATGTCAAAAATCTCTTGATCTCTTTTCATATAAAGTCAGTTTATATTGGTTTACTATTTTTCAGAAAAAAACTCCCAGAGCAAATGAGAAAACTCCTGTATGACGATCCATCGATACGATGGAGTTAGGATCAGTAGGGGCCGTCTCGTAGTTAATACTCTCGGAAATATTGTTAAGTCCTATATTGTAATTGAAATTGAAGAAAGCTCTTCCAATCTTATATCCGACACCTATAATCCAACTGAAATAGTAGGAAGATGGCTCTTCACTGAGTCCTTCCTGTCCGAAACCCACAAAAGTCGTAGAATAGGTATTGGTAAACGGGATGGTAATCTTTGGACCTGCGAACAGGGACATACTATATGGTTCGTCATCGATAATATTATATCCAATGAGTAAGGGGATTTCCATGTAATAACCATTCATTTTAAATGATGCCATATCTGTTGTCGTAGCTTCAGGATCCCAACTGTTTTTATCGAATTCTATTGCAGACCTTATGTGGCTTGGCATAATTTCAGTTTGCAGATAAAACCTCTTCATTGTCATCCTAGTTACAAGCGACATATAATAACCTACCTGAGAGTTGGACTCATATTCATATATTTGATGTCCTTGAACATAGAGATCAGTCATTAAGAGCCCCGTTGAAGCAAAACCACCTTTAAAACCAATATTGACCTTAGAAGTGGATTCCGGTTCAAGTATACTCTTCGAAACTGCGTCGGACAATGATAAAAGAGTCAAAATCGCCAATAATGCCAGTCGCTTCATTACAAAAATTATATCAACTTAATTTCATCTTTTGATAAGTCCTTACCGCAATAATAACAGCGAAGCGTGCCTTTTTCTTTATCAACAACTTTAAAAAGAGTTGACATGGGTTCGTGATTTGTGATACATTTCGGATTGAAACACTTAATAATTCCGGCAACTTCGTCAGTCATGGAAACAACAACTTTTTCAACTACCTCATAATTCTTTATTATATTCAGAACTATATTAGGGGCGATGACAGATAACTTGCCAACTTCCTCTTTGGTGAAGTATTTATCTGAAATCTTTATTATACCCTTTCTTCCCATCTTCCTGCTTTTTAGATTTGCTCCAATAGTAATAGGGGTTGAGATATCCTGCAAGCCAAGCAGATTAACAACTGCGAAGACCTTATCTGAAGGGATATGGTCTATTACCGTTCCGTTTTCCAATGCTGCAACAAGCAACTCGGATTGTATCTTATCCATATTATATCTGAATATCTAAAGCGTTACAAATTAAGGCTTCACGGACATATAAACCATTTTTGGCTTGTTGAAAGTAATATGCCTTTGGGTTTTCATCCACATCTTGATCAATCTCATTTACTCTCGGTAGCGGATGGAGTACACGAAGGTTGGGCTTTGAATCTTTTAACATGTCATTATGAAGGATAAATGCATTCTTGACCTTCTCGTATTCTTCCATGTCCGTAAAACGTTCTTTTTGAACACGAGTCATATA